>DATFHI010000151.1:0-6915 GCA_035248525.1 Fimbriimonadaceae bacterium
GCTTTTGTCATCGAAGGATGGACTAAACCAATTTGGTCCGGGGTCCGATTCTGTGTAGCTCCATTCCGCTGGGAGACCGTCGGCTGGAGAGGCTATGGATTCTAGAGTTACGGGAGGACCATAAACTTGAGTGTTGACCCGTCGCAGCCAGTCCGTGGGCATCTTAATAATTGCCCGGTCATATGTCATGAGGCCGTTCACTTCCACCTCCACGTCCGTGGTTTGAGTGTAAATGGCGGCGCTCAAACCGGTGGACTTGAGCGGTCGCAGGCTCTTGATCAGTTGTTCATAGCGAGCCATCAAATCTTCAGAATTGGTGAAGCTGCGATAACCCCAATTGTCTTTGGCTTGCCAAGTGTGTTCTTCGATGGGGAGCCCCAATCCACCAAATTCTCCAAGAACGATTGCGCGGTTCGGCTCAGGGAGTGGCGAGGCGGGACCGGGGTAGGAATGGATGTCCATGATGTCGCCGGTCCGGACGAAGTTGCCGCCGCTGGCTGAGTTGACCAATCGCGTCGGGTCAAATGCTTTGGTCGCTTCCGCGATTCGTTGGGTGTCGAATTGCCCCCAGGCTTCATTGAAGGGAACCCAAACCACTACCGAGGTGAAGGGCCGGCACGCTTCCAAGACGTGTCGCCACTCTGCTTCCCAGCGCTGTTTGCTGTCCGCCGGACGTGGGCCGTCGGCTTTGGAATTCATGGTGCGGAAGTCGGTGTTCCAACCGGGCCCGAATTTGAGGTTGCTTGGCATGTCCTGCCAGACGAGGAGCCCAAGCTCATCGCAGTGGCGGTAAAAACGCGCGGGCTCCACCTTGACGTGTTTGCGAATCGCATTGAAGCCGGCTTGCTTTAATACTTCCAAGTCGTACCGAAGCGCAGCATCAGACGGAGGAGTATAGAGCCCGTCCGGCCACCAACCCTGATCGAGCGGGCCAAACATGAAGATGGGTTGGCCATTGAGATATGTTCGGAGCCCAAACTTGTCTTTTTTGAGGGCGATCTCGCGAATTCCGAAATAGCTCATTACGGAATCGACCGGCGAACCATCGCGCAGGTATTCAATCCGCAGATCGTAAAGCGTAGGGGAATCGGGCGACCAAAGGCGTGGCTTCGGAATCTTTAGCCGGACCGGTTCGCCAGGTTTGCTTGTACCGGAAGCAACCGGCGCTCCGTCCAATATCGCGGTAGCTCTAACCGCAAATCGAGGCGGAGTTTCCTCGCCTTCGATATCGGCATATACGTCTACTTCGCCGCTAATCTTCGTCCGGGTGTAAACCGAATTGATGGCGGTTACCGCATTCTGGTTTCCTTGAGGCAACGGCTCAAGCCAAACGGTCTGCCAAATGCCGGTAACCGCGGTGTACCAAATCCCTTCCGGACGGAAGGTCTGTTTTCCGTAGGGTTGATCCCCGTCGGTTGTGGGATCCCAAACCTTCAAGACGAGTTCATTCTCGCCGTCCTTCAGGATCGAGGAATGGATGTCGAAGGAGAAGGGATCATAGCCCCCGAAGTGCTCGCCGAGCAGTTTGCCATTGACGTAAACCCAACACTTCCAGTCGACGGCGCCAAAGTTCAGCCGAACGACCTTTCCCGACCAACTTGCTGGCACGGTAAACATCCGCCGATACCAAAGCGATTGATCGGCATAAACCTGCTTTCGAACTCCGCTGAGATAGGATTGGATGGGATAAGGGACGCGAATTTCGCCCTGCGAAGCGGTCCACTGGGAGGCGTCCTTTGGCGTGATCGCATACTCCCACATGCCGTTCAAATTGAGCCAATCATTCCGGACCAATTGGGGTCTCGGATACTCCTTCCAAGCCAATCCCTGCTGAGCTTCGGCCGTCCACCGGGTCGTCATGTACTTCTCAATCGTCGCCGGCCGATCTTGGGTCATCAGCGTTAATCCAATCAAACAAGCCATTCACATATCAATCGAGCACTCCAACGGTGAGAATAGCGCAAGCAAAGGTTCTCTGTTCACCCGTGGCGATGACCAATGCCGTATCCTGGCTTCGAGCAACATCGTAAAACTCGTTGCGAGTCAGGCGAGTTAAGTCGAGGTCGACCAGTTGCGTGAACTCCGCAAAAATTGAGGGTTCGTGTCCGGTTCCCGGATCCATTACCTCAACTTTCTCGACCGGTACCGCTTTCAGGATTTGCTCTAAAACTTGAACGACCGTCACACAGCCCGGAGAAAGGTTTAAGTACACGATCTTTGCGTTAGGTCCCGAGTGAGTCAAGACCGGATAATTTGAGTCGGCAATGAGCACTTTACTGCCGTGACCTGCGCTTGCCAAAGTGTGCAGGATTTCAGGATGGATCAAGCTTCCCCGAAGCATGCCGTCAGGCTACCAGCCTGTCAACTGTTTGTGCTTTTTTGGCGTCTGTTAAGAACACTGGACAAAACCGCATGAGAATGCGGAAGTCGGCAGTCAACGGCAAGGGAGAGCAGATGTACGGCACTCTATTCGCGATAATTACCAGCACGCTCGGATCGAACCGCGATCCGGCAGCTTGGGAATTGGACTGCAACAGCCCTAACGAATTGGTTGTGAATCGAGCGAGAGCGCGGTCCGACATGCCTTTTCCCATTCCCGGATCCCCAGTTCGATTCCAATCGAGCCGGAGGCCATGGGTGGAGGTGAGTCTCGCGCCAGACTTCATCACTTTTGAGGACGGGGGATATCGTTCTGGCCAGTCCTACTCATTCAGCAACGTCACCTCTGCCCGTGGCTTTAAAGGGCAGATTCTTAGGCGGCTTGGACTGATGGAAGTGCGCGCGAGAGGGTTCGGCGCAACGCTACGGTTTGCATCGGCGCCCAACTGGGCGTTCCAACTCAAGGGAACGAATAAGCTCACGGTTGCCTACATAACTCGATTCTAGTTGGTAGCATCGAACCATGTTGCTGGTTTGCCTGCTCGCCGCCCTCCAATCTCCATTGGCACTCAAGCCCGCTGCAACCCTGGCGGCCCCCGCGTTGAATGAAGTGAGCGGCATTTGCCCGTCCTCCCGTACTAAAGGAGTCTTTTGGGTGGAGAACGACAGCGGCGACTCAGCCCGAATTTTTGCAATCGACGCTCAGGGAAGACTCCGTGTTACGGAGTCTGGAATCTCCATCGCCGGAGCCAAAAACGTGGATTGGGAAGACGTTGTTTCAGGGCCTGGCAAGATTTACATTTGCGACATGGGCAACAACGACAATAGCCGCCGCGATCTGGGGGTTTACGTGATCGACGAACCCAAGCTGGACAGGCGCGAAGTCAGCGCCAAGTTCTTACCGATTGCTTATCCGGATCAGACCGCATTTCCTCCGACCATACGGCATTTCGATTGCGAAGCCGCGTTCTTCTATAGAGGCAAGCTGCACTTCCTTACCAAGCACCGAATGCCCAATGGACGCTTCCCCGAGACAGGTACGAACCTCTATCGATTGGAAACCGAAAGCACGGAACGCACGAATGTATTGAAGAAACTAGATTCTAAATCGGATATGGGCGGTTGGGTGACAGCAGCGTCGACGTCGCCGGATGGCCGATATATCGCGGTACTGACGCATTTTCCCATAGCATCTATCTGGATTTTCGATTCAAAAGGAGTTGGCGACCGATTGTTGAGCAAACCTGTTCGCTATAGCTCTCTAATCGGGGCGAATCAATGCGAGGCGATCTGCTGGGATGGGGATAAAACCCTGATGGTGCTAAATGAGCAGCGTCAGATTTTCAGAATTCCAGTGAGCTCATTGCCGCTTACGAAAGCAGAGATGTAAGTCGCCTTCGCCTTTGGAATACCGGCACCGCAAAAGTGGTCGCGTACGAAGTACCAATTTCGCAGCCGCGAGTCCATGCCAGAGATTTGTAATATTCCAAATAGGGGAAGGTAGAGATTCCGCCTCGGAACAGTTCGTACGCCCGCATCGCGTCTTCATACTGATCCAAGTCCTCCTGCTCCAATTCGAGATAGATTTCCGGCGCGTACCCTCTTTGGTCTTCCCAATTTTCGCCGTGCAGGTATCGGTAGGAGGCGTGATGGGGAAGCGGCCGCTCGAATGCCGGAAGAGCGGCATAAAAGATCGCATCAGGCAGATTTTCCGCGGCGGCGGTGTGATCCTTATGCATGCTGCCCGGCCAATGCGTGATGATCAGCTTTGGCTTTGCCTCGCGGATGACGTCGCAAATCTGAAACTTGACCTCATCGTTAACCGGCAACTCGCCGTCACGATAGTCCAGAGCCCACATTTGAGCTCCCATGAGCTCCGCGCACTTTGCTGCCTCCTCTCGTTTCTGTGCGGCGTAATCCACCGGGCTCATTTCTCGATGCCCCTTCTCTCCAGGAGTTAGATGAAGCATTCCGATCGACGCGCCCTGACGACGTTGGGCAATGAGCGCCGCCCCCCAAGCGATTTCGTCCCCCATATGTGCGCCAATCGCGAGGATGTCTACCGTCATATTGTCGAGATTACCGTTCTGGTCAGAGTTCTTTTTTCAGGAGCGCGAATCGCCGGGTGATCTGAAAGCCGGCCGCCGAATAGATTCTCTCGGCTGTTCGGTCGTCCGACCACATGAACCAAGCCACCCGACTACCGGAATCGCGCTGGGCACGGAGGATTCGATACATGAGCACTTGTCCGATGCCTCTGCCGCGTTGGTTCGGATCGACCCCAATCGGTCCAAACCGTTCGAAGTCGAAGTGCGAAAAACCGAGGACAACCGGTTCGGACCCTCGGTTGTCGATTGCGAGTTGAAGTCGCTTGTTGGATGCCCCGCCAAGAATTGCGTGTGCGGTCTCTCGACAGACCCGAACCCAATCGCCCGGGAAGTGAGTTCGAGCGAATTCTAGAAGTGGCGAGATGAGGGCCGGAGTGAAGTCGCAATAGGCGATCCCTTCATGTCGATGCTCCAACTCGCGCTGAACAACCCAATCCGGCGTTTCAAGGTTCCAGAGCGACGTTTGCATGCTGATCGGTCGGTAAACCTCCTCGTATCCGCGCTTTAGCAGGAAGTTCAACCCTGCGGCATAAGCATTTACATCCACTCCCGGATAGAAATAGCCCGGAGCGTATGCGGATATAGAGATGGATTTGCAGGCTTTGAACTTCAAAAAGGATTCCGCTGCCTCCAGCAACTTAGTACCAACTCCCATTCCTCTGAAGGCTGGCTCCACGCCTAATAGGGTGATGTAGCCGCGGTCGAAATCCGGGGGAGCATTCTCCAGCGGCAACTGACGATGGATAGCCAAAATGTATCCCCCCGGGGCGGAATCCACTTTCGCCAGCAACGAGCCCTCTGGCCGAAAATTTGAATCGAGCAACACTTGCCGGGCGAAGCGCACCTTGTCGATTGCTTCCACCGGCATAGACCGTCTAAGAATCTCGACAGGGTGCTTATGGTACGAGCAGGGCTCGATAACAATTTCTGGATTTGCGCCTATTTGGGTTCCCAGCCGTTCGCGCCTGTCGGGAAAAGATCCCAAATCGACCAAATCGCGCAGTAGTCGTCACCTGGTCCCAGCATGGAGAAGCCATTGCGATAGATCTGGTCGCCTTCCTTGGTAAACACCGAAAGGCCCGGCCATGGACTGCCATTTTCGCCGGCGAAGCCCATGTCCTTCTCAAACCCGCTACCCCCATTGCCGGCAACCGGGAAAGTCCAGCCGCGCATCGCCTTGGTCTCCTCGACCTTGGCCGCCGGATCCGCGCTCACCAGCACGAATCCCGCCCGAGTAAGGATGTGCTTGGTGAAACCCGAGAGCCCGTCCGCCCACAATGAACAGTAGTCGCAGTCCCGGCCCATGTTGTGGACCACAACGAGTTCGTTCTTATCGCCGAAAAATGAGCTGAGCGGCTTGGGGCCGTTCGCCGTATCCAGGATGTAGTCCTTGACCGGTTCGCGGTTTTGGCGGCGCAGCTCCGCAAGTCTTTCTTTCTTCTCGAAGATCTCTTTCTGCAAGCTTTCGATTTCGGCGGTGTTGATGGACATGATTTCCATATTGTAAGCAATTCCCAGCTTTCCGCGACTCATTTAATCTGCGCTCCGTCTTAACTGGGATGGCCAAACCGTTTGCCGCCTCTCTCCTCATCGCCGCCTCCGCATTGGCCGCTGCCAACCCCACCCTTCCTAAAATTTTCGGGGACAACATGGTTTTGCAGGCGGAAGCCAAGACGCCGATTTGGGGAATGGCCGATCCGTACGAGCGCATCGATGTCGAGATTGCGGGCAACCACCGAACGATCTATGCGGGCAAAGACGGCTACTGGCTGGTTGAAATGCGGAACCTACCGACCGGCGGTCCCCACACTATGACCATCAAGGGCAAGTCCACAGTCGAGTTCAAAAATGTGTTGATCGGGGAAGTGTGGCTGGCGAGCGGCCAGAGCAACATGGAGTGGGCTTGGAATTACTTTCCTGAGAACAAAAGACCGGAAGTTGGCGAAGTAGATTTTCCTGAAATCCGATTTTTTGCCGTTGCCCGACGCGCGATCGGAGAACCCACCACTGTGCTGGACGGGAGTTGGGTTGTATGCACGGCCGAGTCCATGAAGGCGTTCTCTTTGGTTGGATTCCATTTTGCTCGCGCGCTCTACCAAAAAATCCATCGGCCGGTGGGCGTGATCGGGAGTTATTGGGGAGGCACCCCGGCGGAGGCTTGGACGAGGATGGGGGCATTGGAATCGATGCCGGAAACCAAACCCATGGCGGACCACTACCGTGCAATTGCCGCCAACTATGAAGGCGCGCTAGCCGAATACCAAAGAAAACTGGCCGAGTGGAGCAAATTGGCAACATTCACCGACCCGGGAAACAAAGGGTTTGGAGAAGGGTTTGCTTTGCCAAACTACGTCGATATCACTTGGCCAACCGTTACTTTGCCCAGCCACTGGGAGCAGTCGGGGAAAAAAGATCTCGATATCGACGG
>DATFHI010000152.1:0-5193 GCA_035248525.1 Fimbriimonadaceae bacterium
TGGGTTCTGCCGCATTGGCCGGGACGAGCTTTCCCATCGATCGAGAGGCGACCTCACAAGAGTTAGGTTTTTTGGGGCCGATTCCCAATGCCTTGGATGCAACGAGCGACCGATCCTACATCCTGGATGCTCTACACCTTAGCGCCGGCATCATGATCGACCTAAGCCGTATCAGCCAGGAACTCGTCCTTTGGAGTGGACGCGAATTCGGATTCGTGAACCTGAGCGATTCGGTCACCACCGGCTCATCGATCATGCCGCAGAAGCGCAACCCCGACATGGCGGAATTGATTCGCGGTCGGACAGGACGGGTCATTGCGAATTGGGTGACTTTGGCAACCACGTTGAAGGCGCTTCCCTTGGGCTACAACCGCGACACCCAAGATGACAAACCGCCGCTTTTCGACTCGATGGGCAAAGTCAAAGACTCGCTGGAACTCGTTTATCTCATGATCGAATCGGCTACGTGGAACGTGGAGCGGATGAGGGAATCCATTCGAGGAGATTTTTCAACCGCAACAGACTTGGCGGATTACCTGGCCACCACCGGAATTCCATTCCGCCAAGCCCATGAAATGGTCGGACAAATCGTCCGCGGGTGTCTGGAGCGGAACTGGATCCTCGAGGATTTAGATGAGGCGAAGCTAAGAGAAATTGCTCCTGATGTGCCTGCGGGCGTGCTTCAGGCTCTTATGCCTGAGGAGAGCATTCGTCGCAGAGAGTCCCTCGGAGCGCCGGGGCCAAACGCCATCGAGAAGCAGCTTACGCATGCTCAGTGGATATTGGATTGCGAAGGCTTTCCGAAGGTCTCCTAGCCTTCCGTGGTCAACTGGTCCCACAACCAGAGCGCGCATTGCAGTTTGCTTGTTTGCTCGCTTGTCACCGATTCACCCGTTTTCTGAATCAGCGTGAGTCGGTTTTCGTTTGACCGAAAGCCAATGGCGGAATTGGAAATATCGTTGTGCACGATCGCGTGCAACCCTTTTCGGTCCATCTTGGCGATTGCGGCGCTTAAGTCCAAGCTGGGTTCCGCGGCAAATCCGACCGTCTTTGCTCCGGTTTTCGCCAATTCGGCAATGATGTCCGGATTGGGAATGAGCCGTACTTCGATGGGTTCGTTGCTGCGCCTGATCTTGGTGTCGGCTGGATTCTCGGGCCGGTAATCGGAAACTGCGGCTGCGCCAACGATCCAGTCCACACCGTCGCATGCACTTCGAGCCGCCTCAAGCATTTCAGTCGCGGATCTAACCGGAATAACCAATGCATTCCTCGGATATTCGATATCGACTGGACCAGTCACAACTGTAACCTTCGCCCCCATCCAAAGCGCGGCTTGCGCCAGCGCGGCCCCCATTTTTCCGCTGGAGCTGTTGGACAGGAACCGCACACTGTCGATTGGCTCCTGCGTGGGACCGCTGGTGATCAGCACCTTCTTCCCTTGGAGTCGTTGGCTCCGACTCAGGATCGCGAGCGAATCCGTGAGAATGTCTGCATTCAGCGCCAGCTTGCCCAGTCCAAACTCTCCCGCCGCGACATCGCCTTCGATCGGATCGACGACCGCATATCCGCGCGCTTTTAAGATGGCAAGGCTTTGTTGAACCGTTGGGTGCAGGTACATAGCCGGGTTCGTGGCGGGCGCAATTAAGGCCGGACCTTCATAAGCCAAGGCCAGCGTAGACAACATGTCGTCGGCAATACCATTGGCAATCCGATTGATAGTGTTGGCGGTGGCGGGAGCAATGATCAGTAAATCCGCTTCTCTTGCCCAGTCCAAGTGCGCCATCCGCCCGGGGATGGGCTCTTCAAAAACGCTTGATAGGCATGGATTGTCGGTCAATGTTTCGAACAGCAGGGGCGACACAAACCGCTGGGCTGAATCGGTTAGGCAGACTCGGACGTTTGCACCATTGCGCATCAGGTCGCGGGCTAAGTCAGCGGCTCGATAGGCCGAAACCGACCCGCTGACGCCAAGCACGACATTCGGCATTATTTGATCGCCTCTTCTAGCTGGCGAACCACATTTGGAATGTTGTCATTCACAATCCGATGATCGTATCTGTCCGCGAAACTCATCTCTTCCAGAGCATTTTGCAACCGGACGCGTATGACTTCATCCGAATCGAGGCCGCGCTCTCTAATTCGGCGTTCCAATTCACCATCATTGGGTGGCTGAAGAAAAATCGAGATGGCGTCTGGGCGTCGATTCATGACGGTTAAGGCTCCTTGGACATCGATCTTCAGCACGGCGATTTTCCCGGCATCTAGCAAAGTCTGCATTGCCGACTGAGGCGTACCGTAGTAATTGCCATGGACTTCCTTATGCTCCAAGAAATCCCCCGTTTCGATCTTAAAAAGGAATTCTTGGACGCTGAGAAAGTGATAGTCCTCGCCGTCTGTTTCACTAGTTCGGGGCTGCCTAGTTGTGCAAGCTACTACCCTTGTCACTTGCGGATTTACCTTATGCCATTCGGCCAGAACGGTGTCCTTCCCAACCCCACTTGGTCCGCTTAGAATGACGAGTTTGCCGCTCATCGACCCACCAAACGCAGCACCCGTTCGGCAACCCTCATGGCGTCGTGGCGGACAACATCCGTCTCACTCATGAAATTGCCCTGAATGATCCTCAATCCCATCGCTCGTATGCGATCCATGTCGGGTTCCACCCAGTGCTGATCGGCTTCCCGATACGTCTCCAAAGCGGACTCGCTGGGTGCGGCGGAGTTCAACATGACGAAGTCGAAGATCCTCTGCTCGACGTTGTTGAGAATGGCGGACACATGCTCACTGGCCGAAAACGTGTCGCTTTCACCGGGCTGAGTCATGACGTTGCAGATATACACCTTCGGCGCTTGGCTTGCCCGAATAGCTTCCGCAACTCCGGGAACCAGGAGATTTGGAATGACGCTTGTGAACACACTCCCTGGACCGATTAGGATGATATCGGCATCAGCAATCGCTTCAAGCGCCTTCGGGTGCGCCTGAACGTTGGCGGGCTCCAGATGGATCCTTTTGATTCTGCGACCTGCCTCCACAATGGCGGTTTCGCCAAAAATGTCCGGTCCATCTTCAACTTCGGCCCTCAGGCTGACGTGCTCCAACGTAGATGGAATGACCTTTCCGCGGATTGCAAGTACCGCGCTCGCCGACTCCACCGCTTGTTCGAAATCGCCCCTCGACTGATCCAACAGCGCGGCGATCAGCAAATTCCCCATCGAATGACCGCTCAGTGAGCCCGAATCCTTTTTGAATCGATGCTGGAATAGATCGGTCATCGCCTTTTCAGCATCGGCCAGCGCAACCAGGCAGTTGCGTATATCGCCTGGCGGAATCATCCCCTTGTCCTTGATCAGCTTTCCGCTCGATCCGCCATCGTCGGTGACGGTTACGATGGCGGTGATGTTGGAGGAGTGATGCTTTAGACCGCGGAGTAGGGTGCTTAACCCGGTACCACCACCCAAGGCAACAATATGGGGCCCTTGGGCCAGTTGCTGGCGCCGGACATAGTCCGTAACCAAGCCTGGACCTCTACCTGGCGTCAGGGTCTCCATAATCCGGCGGACCCCCGACTTCATGCCGATGAAAATAAGATAGAAACCGAGAACCAGGAAGCCACCTCCCATCAAGTGCGCACTGACGTCCCGGTCGTCCCCAACGGCATTCTTGAGGACATTGCCCGCCCAATTTCCAAACCCTTCCAGCCCGCTGGTCAAGTAGTCGCGGATGCTGAGAGCCATGCCGGAAAAGAAGAGCAAGAGTCCAAGGAGGACAATCAGTGCGGGGATCCAAAGGCCGGCCGTCGGGGCAAAGAGTCGGCGAACCTTGTACCGGTTAATCATCGTCCCTGTCGTCGGGCAGGAATACGCCCAAGACACCATTTATGAATGCGATGATTATGCTGGCCACGAGTGCGGCCAAAAAGCCTTCGAATCCTGAACCTTGAATCTCGAATCCCAGTTTGAAACTTGCCGCCAGCATGAGAACGACGGCGTTGACCACCAGCGAAAATAATCCCAGCGTTAAGCAACTCAGAGGAAGGGTCAGCAACTTCAAGATTTTGCCGAGGGTGGCATTCAGCAACGCGAGGACCGCTACCCCGATCATGAGGGTGATCAAGTCGCTGCCGTTTTCGTACTTAGCCTTAAACCCGAGTCCGATCGCCTGGCTCACGAACGAGGCCGCGACCACGGAGAATGCAAGCAGTATCCATCTCAGCAGCAGTTTGCCCATGCGACCTTCTTTACGGACGATTCAAGCCTCCTACGTTGTACCCGCCGGTCGGCCCACTCACCTGAGTGAATTGCGTCAATTTTGAATTCGGCGTAGTCTAGTAGTTGAGGAGGAAAGCACTGTATGAGCGTATTTGTCGCCCAACGACGCCCCGCGGATTCCCCAAAACCGCATCAGATGCGTCGCGCCGGGATCATTCCCATGGCGCTTGTTTCGAAGGATCAGGGGACAACCTTGCTCCAAGCAACCAAGGCGGATGTCCTGCAAGCCCTGCGTCATCTTGACGGCCATGGTGGAATCGAATTGGAGATTGCCGAAGAAAAAGGCAAAAAGAAAGTCATTGTCAAGCACGTAGATAACGATCCCCTGAAGGGTGGGATCATCAACATCACCTTGCAGGAGGTATCTGCCAAAGACGTGGTGAAGCTCGACGTAACCGTGACTCCAATCAATCACGGGGAGGACGAGCAAGGCACCGTTCTCACACAACCCACAACTCAGGTGAAGCTGCAGGGTCGGATGTCCGACATGCCCTCCCATCTGGAAGTGGACGTTTCTGGGATGGAAGTGGGCACGCACATCAACGCCAGCGACCTGGTGTTGCCGGAAGGCGTGAAGTTGATGAGTTCTCCGGATGCGACGATATTCAGTATGCAAGTGCTGAAGGCCGTTTCCCTTGAGCCAGAAACCACTGCTGAGCCAATTGCAGGAGAGGAACCTGCCGAGGAAGCCGCTTCGGAAGAGGCCTCAGAGGAATAATCAATCTCCTAAAAACGACGAGGGCCGGCTTGCTACAAGCCGGCCCTTTCTCCGTGTTTGGCGATTGATTCTTAGGAGCCCATGGCGAGCGGCATCAGCTGCGGATCGTCCTTGATTATCTGTTGAAGGTTGAGCCGAGCTCGGTGCAGCCGACTCTTGATCGTGCCCGCGGGGGTCTGCATTCTTTCCGCGATTTCTTCATAAGTC
>DATFHI010000153.1:0-9296 GCA_035248525.1 Fimbriimonadaceae bacterium
AATGACCTGGCGTCCGCCAAATTCAAGGACGACATCAAGGACCCCTCGACAACCCCATTATTGTATGAGTCGAAATCGGAGCCCAAGAACGCCCACGGAAATCCTGCCGAAGATCGAGTTGGCTTGGCCATCAGCGTCGACGGAAAGATACTCAAGTAGCTTGCTGACTTTTGGACATACTTAAACGGAATGGATTCCGGAATTATTGAAGTAAAGGATCTCAAGAAAACGTATCCTGGTGGCACCGAGGCGGTTCGGGGGGTCACCTTCTCCGTTAAACCCGGCGAGTTCTTCGGATTTCTCGGTCCGAATGGCGCGGGGAAAACCACGACCATCAACATGCTCGTGAACCTGGTGAGACGCACGAGCGGCTCGGTCAAGATCGACGGATTGGACCTGGACCGGCAATCGACCGAGGTCTATAAGCGAATCGGCTTTGCCATGCAGGAGATCGGGCTGGATGAAACCGCCACCGCTCGCGAAATGCT
The DNA here is from genome assembly GCA_035248525.1 of Fimbriimonadaceae bacterium. Taxonomy (GTDB): domain Bacteria; phylum Armatimonadota; class Fimbriimonadia; order Fimbriimonadales; family Fimbriimonadaceae; genus 55-13. Next base: position 489 of record DATFHI010000153.1, read on the forward strand.
CCAGCTCCACGGCCGGCTGTATCACATGTCCAAGGAGAGGATCGAGGAGCAGATCGCCAAGCTGCTGAAGTTGGTGGAACTTGAGAAGGTCGCGGATCGATTTACCCATACCTATTCGGGAGGTATGAGGCGCCGGTTCGATTTGGCGCTGTCCCTGCTTCACGAACCCAAAGTGCTTTTCTTGGACGAACCCACACAGGGACTCGATCCGCACGCTCGTCAGCTCATCTGGAATCACCTTCGCGAATTGAATCAGAACGGCATGACGGTGTTTCTGACCACCCACTTCATGGAAGAGGCGGAAGCCTTGTGCGACCGCTTGGCGATCATGGATAAAGGGCAGATCGTAACGGAAGGAACCGTCAAAGAACTGCTCGAGCGCCACGACGCCAAAAACCTCGAAGATGTCTTCCTGAAAACCACGGGTAGCAACCTCGGACAAGAAGACGTGAACCCAAATTCATCCGACCCTTACGTACGCAGATAACTCCAGATGGCTACATTCTTTTCCGACTGGTACTACCTATCCATCCGCAGCACAAAGCAGATTTGGCGGCCCGTCATGGCGCTCATTCCTTCTTTGTTCATCCCCGTTTTCTTCTTTCTGGTGAACTCCTCGTCCTTGAGTTCCTTTTCACAGGTCAAAGGGTTTCCGCCGGGCGTGACCTATCGGGACTTTGTCGCGCCGATCGCCCTATTCACCGCAGTTTTCTTTTCGGCGGGTAATGCGGGGATTGAGCTGGTTCAAGACATCTCCAGCGGCTACTTCAAAAAGCTTCTGATCATGCCGATTTCGAAGCTCACGATCATCCTTGGCCGGTTGAGTGAAATTGCGGTTCAAGCGGTCATGCAGGGCGCGATCGTGTTGGTGCTGTTGCTCCTGGTTGGGGTCCGATTCCAGACCGGATTCTTGGGTGTGCTCGCGATCTTCGCGCTCTTGGTCATCTTTGCAATGGCTTGGGGCTGCGTCAGTATGATCTTCGCGCTTCGGACGCAGAACCAGCGGCTTGTCCAGTCGATGTTTATCCTGGTCTTTCCGTTCCTGTATCTCACTACCTCCCAGGCGCCGATGGGTTTGCTCCCTCGCTGGTTCCAACTTGTCGCCACGTACAACCCCGTGACCTACATCATCGAGGGAGTGAGGTCTTTGACCTTGTACGATTGGAGCGCCCCTGCAATTTGGCAAGGGTTCTTGGTGGCCACGATCTTGTGGGTTGTGTTGGTGAGCTTAGCCTTGGCTTCATTCAAGAAGACTTTGAAGTAAGGCAATCGGCGGATTCGCCGGGACCTCGCAAGTGCAACCGGTATAATTTCACCTATTAAGGCCGCCGCTGGCGCGCCGTTTCAACGACGAAACGAGGTACCCCATTTAATGTCTGTGATTCCCGCCAAAAAGTCCTTCAACAAGCTCGACTACCTGAAATTGATGATGCTGAGCCGCGAAGGCGACCGTCGTGAGGGCATCCTCCTGCGGCAAAGTAAGGGCTGGTTCCAGGTCAGCGGCATGGGGCACGAAGCGTTGGGCGCATTCTGCTACTCGCTGGAAGCGGACGATTACATTTTCCCATACTACCGAGACCGCGGGATCATGCTTGCCCGGGGCCTCAGTAACTACGATTTGGCCCTGGCCTATTTCGCTAAACGGGCGAGCAGCTCGGGCGGACGCCAAATGCCGGGCCACTACAGCAGCCGCGAGCACAACGTCTTCAGCGTCTGCACCCCCACCGGCGGATCATTGATCCCGGCCTGCGGTGCGGCCTGGGCAATGAAGTTGAGTGGCCGCCATGATGTCGCCTTGGCCAGCGTTGGCGATGCGGCCAGCCGGCAAGGCGAATTCTATGAAGCCATTGCCTTCGCCCAGCAGGAAAAGCTTCCCGTTATTTTCGTCGTTGAGGACAATAAGTTCGGCATCTCGACCCCAACGGACAAATTCCTCCCATTCAATATCGGAACCATCAATCCGGAAATCATCGTGAAGATCGATGGCCGGTATCCGGAAGTGGTACTCAAAGCGGGTCAGGAAGCAGTGGAGAAGGCACGGTCCGGCGGCGGTCCGACCTTGTTCTGGGCTGACCTCGATCGACTCTCCTCCCACACTTCATCCGACGATCACCGCGTGTACCGAAAGATCGAAGACATCGAAGAGATGGCTCATCGAGATCCAATCCGGCTTCTAAGCGAGGAGTTGATCGCCGCCGGTGAGTTGACTGCGGAAGAGTTCACCCGGCTTCAAGAGGAGATTGCTCAGCAGGTCGACGAGGACTATCTTCGAGCCGAAAAGCAGCAGGATCCGCGAGCCGAAGAAACTCTATCTTTCAGCTTTGGCGATGTGATTCCGGCGGAAGCCCCTCCGATTCAGACCGGCCGGCAAACCATGGTTTCTGCGATCAACCAGGTTTTCAAGAAGGCTCTGGAAGACGATCCAAACGTGATCTTCTTCGGCGAGGACATCGAGGATCCCAAGGGCGGCGTATTCGGTTTGACCAAGGGTCTTAGCGAGGCCTTTCCCAAGCAGGTCTACAACTCACCGCTTGCCGAAGCGACGATCATGGGAACTGCCGTCGGCATGGGAAGCTGGGGAATGAAGCCCGTATTCGAGCTTCAGTTCATCGACTTCATGGCGCCCGGCTGGAATCAGATCACGGCCAACATGAGCACCTTGCGTTGGCGAACGTTTGGAAATTGGAAGTGCCCGTGCGTGATCTACGCTCCCTATGGGGCTTACCTGCCGGGCGGGTCGCTGTGGCATAGCCAGGCGAACGAGGCGTATGTCGCCCACACTCCCGGAATTAAGGTCGCGATACCTTCGACCCCAGAGGACGCCGCCGGCCTGTTTTGGACAGCGATCAAGGGGGACGACCCTCATTTCATCTTGATTCCGAAACACATCTTCCGCATGCAGGTGGATGTTTCCAAGGTCGAGCCGGTGCCGTTCGGCAAGGCGCGAATCGTACAGGAAGGTTCCGATGTGACCCTGGTCACCTGGGGCAACACAATTGAAATTGCTCAGCAAGCGGCTGCCCAACTCGAAGGTGAGGCGTCGGTAGAGATCGTGGATATCCGGTCGATTGTGCCTTGCGACTACGAGACGATTACGAAGTCGGTGGAGAAGACCGGCCGGTTGGTGGTGGTGCACGAAGACAATCGCACCGGTGGGTTTGGCCAGACCATCATCGCCGAGATGACCAGGGTGCCTGAGCGGTGGAACCTGTTCCTCTCGCCCCCCCAGTTGGTAGCGCGAGAAGATGTCCATATCGGATACAACCCGATTTACGAATACGCCGCGTTGCCCGACCTCCAGCAGGTGATCGAGGCGATCCGAGTCACCATGGAGTAGGCCGCCTGGCCCATTGAAGAAAAGCTTAATAACCCAGCGATAGATTGCGGCCGGCTCCGGCGACTGAACATGTGAGTGGATTGGTCAAGGAGAATGAACATCGCAAACCCTGTCGCTGGTACCGCCGTTGGAGCCATGAAGACATCCGCCATCCTAACCCCAGATGAGATGGTGAGAACTTATGGCGACGATGTTTGGCGGTTCGTTTCCTCGAAGTTGCCGCGCGCCGAAGATGCCGAGGACGTGGCCATGGAAGTGTTCGGCATCGCCTGCCGCAAGATGCACGTCCTGCAAAAGGTCGATTCGCCGCGCCTCTGGCTGTTGGCGGTCGCCCGGAAGCGAGTCATGGACTGTTTGCGGAAGCGATACCGCCGGTCGGAATTTCCATTGCAGGATGCGGCTGAGGCGGCCGCCCCTGAATTGGCCCACACCCGGAGCCATGTACGGGAGTTGATGGCCCAGTTGCCCGACGCCCAACGCGATGCTTTGATCTTGAAATATGTAAATGGACTGGAGACCGCCGAAGTGGCGCGAATCCTTCGAAAATCGCCGGAAGCGACTAACAGCTTGCTCCAACGAGCCCGAGAAACCATGCGCCAGATTGGCGGGGAGGTTATCCATGGATAAGCACGAAGAGAATTTGAAGAATCTATTGTCGAACCTACCGGCATCTCCCGAGATGCCCGAGAACCTGCGAAATCGCGCACTGAATTATGCGATCGAGGTCAACCGAAAAACCATGATGGCGCGGCGTCCGCGAGCAGTCGCTTGGATGTCGGCCGGACTCGCCGCGCTGGCGGTCGGCACATTCTTCATGATGCCCAAGCAAGCCACTGCGAAAGCTTGGACGATGGTGACCCAGGCGGTTGAGAAGATAACGTCGGTTCAGATGGACATCAAATTGAGCGGCGCAAAAGAGGGTCCGAAGCGGATTCAAATCGCCACCAAGGCAAACGAATTCATCGTCGACGCCGCCGGAGAATCCGTGATCTATTTCAACGGTGAGGATCTCCAGATCTATGACAGCAAGCAGAACGAAATCACGAAGCTGAAGTTGCCGGTAGAGGCCACCACGTTCATGCCCGATCTCGCTTCCGAGATTAGCGGCGCGTTCAATCTCAAGAAAGAGATCGCCGACATGGAGAAGAAGTACGGTAAGGATCACATCCGCGTTATGCCGATCCGCCAATTCAACGGCCGGGACGTGTACGACGTGCAGATGACCGAGCCGGACGGACCCGGAAAGGCATTCCTCACCATCGATGCCGCGACGGATTTGCCCGTCCATATCGACGCGTCGGGAGATAAGGACGACGAAAACGTGGTGATCGATCTTTGGTACAACGGCGACGTCAGAATCGCCCCAAATTTCCCCGCGAATGCCAAGATCAAGTCCATGGACATGAGCAATATCAAAGGCGACTTCCCGAAGGGCAAAGACTTTGAGAAGATGTTCGAAGGCATGGGTGAAGCATTCGAAAAAGGCTTCAAATAAGCCTGACTGAAGACCCTCGTCCCGAAATCGGGACGAGGGTTTTTTTGTGCCTCCTGCACCGGCAGTCAAAATAAGATGTGATCCACGCGGAATTGCTTATCGACGGCCACTTCATCGGCGGACTCTGCGACCAGGCGACGGGGAAAGTGGTGATCCGGAATCCGTATGATGGTTCCGTCGCGGGGACTGCCGCCGAAGGCGGATTAAACGAGCTCAAAGGGTGTTTGGACGCGGCCGATGACGCCTTTAAGACATGGAAAAATAGCCCGATTTCTGACCGGCAACACCTACTGCGAAACATCGCCCAACTTGTGCGCGATCGTCGGAGCGAGCTATGCGACCTACTGGTCCAGGAGATTGGAAAACCGATAGTTTGGGCTCGGGGGGAAGTGGACCGGATGGCAATTACCTTCGACCTTGCCGCTACCGAATTGGACGAATGGCAAACCACCTCGGCTTCCCATCGGCCCGGTATTGGCAATCGTTCCATACAACTGGCCCTTTAACCTCGCCGCGCACAAGTTGGCTCCGGCCCTGGCAGTGGGGAATACCGTTATCCTCAAACCGTCTCCACTTGCACCGATCTCCACTCTGACGCTGGCCCGGCTGATCCACGAGGCGGGTTGTCCGCCTGGCGTGGTGAATGCCTGGAACGGTCCGGATCAAGTGATTGAGAAAGTGTCGCATGATCCCCGTTGCCGGATGGTCAGCTTTACGGGTTCCCCTGCAGTTGGTTGGAGGGTGAAAAAGGACTTACCCCCCGACAAAAAAGTAACTTTGGAACTGGGCGGAAACGGAATGGCGATGATCTGCAAAGGTGCGGATTTGGATTGGGCCACCAACCGCATTGTCGCCGGTGGATACGGTTATGCCGGTCAGGTCTGTATCGCGGTTCAACACGTTCTGGTTGATGAATGCGTTTATGAGGAGGTTAAGACTCACCTGATTGCAAAAACCCAGTCATGCCCTTGGGGCGATCCCCAGGACGAGAAGACCGTTTGCGGTCCGATGATAAATTCAACTGCCGCCGACCGAGTTGAGGAGTGGATCGATGAAGCGGTGACGGGAGGCGCCAACTTGATTGCGGGTGGGGGTAGGGAAGGCAACATTGTGTTACCGACGTTGCTTGAAGGCGTGCCAAAGTCAGTGAAACTCTACGGCGAAGAAGTCTTTGGCCCGGTGTTAACCCTCGAAGAGTTCAGCTCGAAAGAGCAGGCATTCGCGCGGATTCAGGATTCCAAATACGGGATCCATGTCGGCATCTTTACTCCGGATCAAGCCCTCTTCGACGAAGCATTCCGAACATTGGAGGTCGGAGGAGTGGTGGCCAACGACTATCCCACCCTTCGCTTCGATAACCTGCCTTACGGCGGAGTCAAACAGAGCGGATTTGGCCGCGAGGGCGTACGGTTCGCGATGGAAGAAATGACGGAGTGGAAGTCGCTGGTCCAGCGAATTCCACTCCCGAATCCCGAAGCCTAGCTTCCGAAGATTTCGTTGAAGAAACCGCGCATTGCCGCCCAACTGCGGTGATCGGCCTGGGCGTCATATTGCCCACCGCCGACGACCGTAAAGGCGTGGACGTTCAAGTTATAAACCACCGCCTGGTAGTCCACCTTGGCGTCCTTCATCTCGTCCAGAAAGGTGTCCCAAGCGGCGCGGCTCGCGCTGGGGTCCTGAGCGGCATGGACCACCATGACTTTGCCTTTGATGTCGCCGGCCTTGGCGGGCATGGTGGTTGCCAGGGCTCCTCCGTGGAAACTCACGACTCCGGTGACATCCGCTCCGCTTCGGGCGAGCTCCATCACGCCGCCGCCACCAAAGCAATATCCTATTGCCGCGGTTTTCTTGACGTCGACATTGGGCTGCTTCTTCAGTTCATCCAAACCGGCCTTCAACCGAGCTCGGAACAGCGCCGCATCAGCTCGGTATTTGCCCGCTTGTTCGCCGGATTCTTGGGCGTTCTTCGGACGAATACCTTTGCCGTAGATATCCGCAGCGAAGGCAACGTAGCCAAGCTCGGCGAGCATTCGGGCCCGCATCTCCTCATAGTCGTCCAGACCGTTCCAGTCGTGCACGATCATGACGCCCGGACGTGGACCCGATTTGGCATCATCGTATGCCAGATACCCTTCGAGAACGGCGTCTCCCTGCTTGTATTCGACCTTCTTCGTCACGATCGTCGCGTTGGCAAGACCGGCCAACGCCATAAGCACGAAAAATACACCTAGCCTAAAATCCATGATTTCTCCTCACTACTCTTACAATTACCGATTCAAATAAATCTCAGTTCGGTTTCGTCATCCAGCTCTTCCAATAATCCGGATCCTCGATCTCTAGCGCCTCTTTGGTCAGGCTCAAAGGAGCGTAAGTATCGAGCATAACCGCGAGTTCCTCCGTCTTGGTAGCGCCGATGGAGGCTTCGGTTGCGCCCGGCTGAGGTCCGTGGGGAATGCCCAGGGGATGAAGCGTGATCGAGCCCTCTTCAATACCTTTGCGCGATCCAAACTTATCGTTGCAATAGTAAAGAACTTCGTCCGAGTCGACGTTGGAGTGGTTGTAGGGAACGACGATCGCTTCGGGATGGTAATCCAGCATCCGGGGGCAGAATGAGCAGACTACAAAGCCTGCGCCTTGGAACGTTTGATGGATCGGCGGAGGCATGTGCAGTTTGCCCGTTATAGGTTGGAAATCGTTAATGTTGAAGGCGTAGGGGTACACATAACCATCCCAACCAATGACATCGAACGGATGGTACGGATACGTGTACCGGGTCATCCGCCCCCGCGCTTTCACATGGACAGCAAAGCTCCCCCGTTCGTTGTGAGTGCGAAGCTCGGTTGGTGGCCGGAAATCTCTCTCCTTATAAGGCGCGTGCTCGAGCATTTGGCCAAAGTCATTTCGATACCGCTTAGGTGTGGTGACCTGGCCGTGGCTCTCGATCGCGATCATCGCCACCGGTAACTGCTCGAAGGTGAGCTTGTACATGGTCCCCCGGGGAACGACCAGATAATCCCCGGGACGAAATGGCAAATCACCGAACATCGATTCCATGACGCCCGCGCCATCGTGGATGAACAGAATTTCGTCGCCTTCGGCGTTTTTGTAGATGTAGTCCATCTGATCGGCGATGTTGGCCTGGAACCAAACCACATCCCGGTTCCCCATGAGCGGAATCCGGCCGGTAACCGCGTCGCCTTTTGGGGGCATTCGTTTGGTCTTCAAATGGCGATGATGGACCGGTTCGGCTTCCAAAAACGTAGGTTGAACCAGGCCCAAGTCCTCCCAAGCGCTCACCTCCGTCGGCTGGTGGATGTGATAGGTGGTCGACATCGGCCCACTGAAGCCGTGGGTGCTGATCAGTTGCTCCGTATACAGCGTTCCGTCGGGCTGTCGAAACTGGATGTGATGCTTCCTGGGCAATTGTCCGAGTGCGTGGTATCGAGGCATAGTTGTCTCCGGTCTTTAGCTGATTCTACTTGCTTGGTATTTCAAATTCGGGCTCAACGATGTCACACTTTTAGTCGATGAAGCGCCTTGCCCTCGCAATGGTGGTCCTTTCCACCTTCGCCTTTGGATTCCAACCGAAGGAAAAACCCACCTTCACCAAAAACGTCTTTCCCACGCTGCGACGCTCTTGTTTACGCTGCCATACCGGTCCGTTGAGCAAAGGCAATGCCGACCTGAGCAAGATCAAAACGGAGGCGGACGCGAAGAAATATTCGAAGATGCTGAAGACCTCTTGGAAGGAGATGCAGAAGGGGACCATGCCGCCTCAGGGCGAGCGCCCGGTCAAACCTGAGCACATGAAGCTCTTCGGCGATTTCGTCAAGACGCTCAAATAGATGCGATTCGGCGTCTGTTGCTCGCTGGAGAATGCAGCGGCGGCAATTGGCGCCGGTTTCGACTACGTCGAGATTCCGGCAGGTCCCACTTTCGCCGGATCCATGGAGCCCGATTACACTCGCCTAAGTGG
>DATFHI010000154.1:0-4818 GCA_035248525.1 Fimbriimonadaceae bacterium
GAGTCCATTTTAAAGGGAAAACGCTTCACCGAAACATCCTCACGCTGGGTGGGCTCGGGCTCCTAGCCGCATTTGCCGCCTTCGCGATAAGCCAGAAGAGTCCCCAAGGTCCTCCCACCACGGTCGCGCCATCTAAGGCAACGGTCGAATTCGACAAATCCAAAGCGTGGGCACACTTGGTCAAGCAATGCAGCGTCGGCCCTCGCAACCCCGGAAGCAAAGGCTACGACGCCACTAAGGACTACCTGGTCGCAGAGATGAAGAAGTACTGCGACGAAGTGCGTTTGCAGCCATTCACCCATACTTGGAGTTCGACCGGTAAGCCGGTAGCGATGGCAAACGTGATCGGTGAGCAAAACTACAAGTCCGCAAAGACCCGAATTCTTCTACTGGCTCACTGGGATACGCGGCCTACTTCGGACCAGGACTTTAATCAAGCCAACTCGAATAAGCCTATCATGGGCGCGAACGACGGCGCCAGCGGAGTTGCGGTATTGCTTGAGCTGATGAGGGCGGTTAAAGGCCGACTGCCTAAGGATGTCGGCGTCATGTACCTAATGACCGACGGCGAAGATCTCGGACCAGACCTGGATGAAATGTTCTTGGGCGCTCGCGAGTTCGCGAAGAAGTTTCCAAGCCCTAAGCCGGACTATGGAATTTTGCTGGACATGATTGGGGACAAAAATCTGAAGGTTCCCATGGAGCCAAACAGTTCTCGATTTGCCGGAGCTTTGCTCAAGGCGTTTTATCTCAACGCCCAGCAAAATGGGTTGCGCGAAACATTCCCGATGAACTTTGGACCGATTATCGAGGACGATCACATCCCGCTCAACGAAGCCGGACTGCCAACCATCGACTTGATCGATTTCGACTATGCTGCCTGGCACACCCAGCAGGATACGGTCGACAAATGTTCAGCGGACTCGCTCGGCAAGATTGGCACCGCACTCGAAACTTGGCTGCTGAAGGATCCGGCCTACCGAGTAGGGGGCAATTAACCCAACTTCGGTATAAAAAGGCATGATCACCCCCTACGACTGGCAAGAGGGAATCGGCAACCGTGCCCAATACATCGAGGGCAAGCTGCAGCATGGCTCGCCAGTCTTGGCGGTCAGCCTGACCGCTGGGATACTGATTTACACTCGCCGACGCCAGTCGAGGAAGGTTTTTGAAATCTATGACCGGCTGGCGTTTTCCGCAATCGGCCAGCAGTCGGATGTGGAAGCGTTGCGCTCCGCGGCGGTGGAGTTCGCCCATCAGGAGGGCTACAACCGTAGCGAGCAGGACGTCACCATTCAGCGCGTCGTTACGGCCCTTAGCGCACCCGTAAAGAAGGCCTTTGCAGATTTCTCAAGTGGACCTTTGGTTGCCCGATCCGTATTTGCCGAGATCGGCGACTCCGTGGACGGGGATATCTATTTCATCTTGAACTACGACGGCGATTATCATCAGAGCAAGCGCGCGGCGGCAGTTGCCGGCACCCCGGAGTTGCAGGAGCAGGCGGAAGGATCCTTGGGTGAAATCCCCGTCGATACCAATCCCCAGGATGCAGTATCTACGCTTGCTGAGATTTGGGAGACCACGTTCGAGTCTGCGGACATGGATGCAAAAGAACTATCAGCATTGGTGGCGGAGTGCATGCTCGTCGAGAGAGATACCCATCGGGAAGATCGCTTTAGGCAGTTGGAGCTTTAGGATAGAGATAAAATGAATTCGATGAAGTTTGTACTTGCGCTACTTTGCGCCGTGTCGGTTTCCCTCGCCAGCGCCCAAACCTGGAAGACGATCAATGCCAAGGACTCCGGTATCTCGTTTATGGTGCCCGCAGTTCCCAAAGCATCCACCCGAACGGATAAGGACCAAGGGATTTCGATCAACACTAAGATGTGGATCAGTAACGCCCCGACCGCGAATTATGTCGTGTCCGTATCGGTGGTTCCGGCGAGCGCGCCTGCCCGTTACATCGACAACATGATCGAGGGCATCAAAGCCGGCTTCCTGAACAGCACCTCGGGAACTGCCCTTTCTGACAAGTCCGCGACTTACGCAAACATCAAGGGACGCGAGATAACCTTCAAAACCGCATCCGGAGCGACGGGGGCTCTATGGATTATCAACCGCAACCACAAAGTCACGACTTTGACGATTGCAAAGCGGACCGGTACCTACACCGCAGAGCGAGCCAAGTTCTTCAACTCATTGCGGTTGAAGTAACTCCGGCTCCATCCGCAATCCCCCTCGCAAATAACCGAGCAGCAGCGCGATGTCGGTTGGCCGCACCCCCGGAATGCGGCTTGCCTGACCCACAGTTACGGGGCGGATGCGACCCAATTTCTCCAAGCTTTCAAAGCTCAAGCCCTTCATCGCGTGGTAATTGAAATCCGCTGGAATCTTTACCGATTCCAGCTTTACGGAGCGTTCAATCTGCCGTCTTTGCTGCCGCAAATATCCATCGTATATGGCGGCAAGTTCGATCTGCTCTCGCACGTCGGCGCGGGGCTCAATCTTGAGCGGAATTTCGCAAAGGGAGGCTACATGCTCAGCGGTTTGCAAGTCGACTGCCGGGCGCTTCATGAGGTCGAACAATGAGGTCTTGGTGCGGACAGGTTCAATACCCACTGTAGACAATTCTGAGTTATGGGCTTCCGAAATAAACGTGGTTTGAAGCCGCTCCGTACCGCGCGAAATAGATTCCTGTTTTTTACAGAATCGTTGCCATCGCCGGTCATCGACCAGCCCAACCTCCCTTCCGAGTTCGGTCAGCCTTGCGTCCGCATTGTCGTTCCGCAGATAGAGCCGATGCTCGGCGCGGGCCGTTAGCATGCGGTAGGGGTCATCAACGCCCTTAGTCACCAAGTCGTCGATCATTACGCCGATAAAGCTTTGCTCCCGCCGAAAGTCGATAAAGCCTTGCTCCCGGGCCATTCTCGCGGCATTTATTCCCGCTACGATGCCCTGACCGGCGGCTTCCTCATATCCGCTGGTTCCATTCACCTGCCCAGCGAGAAACAGCCCACGTAGCAATTTGCTTTGTAGGTGAGGCGAGAGCTGCAGGGGATCCGCCATGTCGTATTCCACCGCGTAACCCGGGCGGAGCATTCGCACGTTTTCCAGTCCGGGGATGGTCCGTAGCACCTGAATCTGCACTTCGGCCGAGAGGCTGGTGCTAACTCCCTGAACGTAAATTTCATTTCCTTGCCATGTTTCTTGCTCAAGGAATATGGGATGACTCTCCTTCTCTGCGAATCGGACAACCTTGTCCTCGATGCTCGGGCAATATCGGGGACCTACTCCCTTGATCTGGCCAGAGAACATGGCGCTTTCACCCAAATTTTCACGAATCAATTCATGGGTGAACGGCGTGGTGCGAGTCTGCCAACAGGGTAGTAGTTGCGACTCTTCAAAGGTCCGATCGTGGAGGAAACTGAACGGTCCGGCGTCGGGTTCGGAATCTAGCACCGGAGTCTTGGAGAAGTCGATGGAATCCTTGTCGATGCGCGGCGTCGTTCCGGTTTTGAATCGTCGCAGGTGTATTCCCAGTTTCTGCAAATAAACGCTCAATCCGACTGATGGAGCGTCGCCATGTCTCGCCGCCTGCGTCTTTTTCTTGCCTTCGTGACAGAGGCCATTCAGAAAGGTTCCGGTGGTTAAGACAACCGCCCGACAGGCAATGGTGGTTTTGGAATTCTGGGACTCGTGGGTCGAGATTTCAACCCCCGTAACAGCACCATTTCGGTCTAAAACACGAGTTACGATGCCCTGGATCAACGTGAGATTCGGCTGGCTTTCCAGAGTCCGACGCATGATCTGCGGATAGAGCTCTTTGCAGACGTGGGCGCGAATTGTTTGCACGGCCGGCCCGCGACCGGTTCCCACCTTGCGAATATGCGTCAGGGCGTAGTCCGTGGTGACTCCCATTTGTCCCCCAAGCGCATCCACTTCCCTGGCCATATGGCCCTTCGCCGGACCGCCGATCGAGCAATTGCAGGGGAGGTGCCCGATCCGGTCGAGCCGCATCGTGATGCAGGCCGTTCGCACACCCATTCTCGAGGCTGCTAAAGCTGCCTCGATTCCGGCCTGCCCGGCCCCCACCACAACGACTTCGAATTCCTGCACGCGCTCTGAATTGTACTTTTTGTCTTGGTGTGGGGTTCGGGATGGAAGTATGCTCCGCGCTTGTGAGCACCCTTGTTTGGCGCGGCGTGATGCCCGCAACCACCACTCCCTTTCTGCCCGACCTCAGCATCGATCACGATTTTGTGGCCAAGCATGCCAATTGGCTGGTCGACCACGGTTGCACGGGCATCGTAGCCCCCGGTTCCTTGGGAGAAGGCGCAACCCTGGGGTTCGATGAAAAGGTGGAGCTGATGAAGAGCCTGGTGGATTCGGTGGGAGCAAGGGTGCCAGTCGTCGCCGCAGTTTCCGCGCTTTCGACCGACGAAGCGGTCAGATTCGCAAAAGAAGCGGAGCGAGTGGGTTGTTGCGGTCTCATGGTTCTGCCTCCTTATGTGTACCGAGGAACGTGGGAAGAGATGCGGTTCCACTTCAGCTCGATCTTCATGGCGACCGGGCTGAGTTGCATGCTTTACAACAACCCTATTGCTTATGGGACCGACGTCGTTCCCACTCAGGTGCGCGAGTTGGCTGATCGCTACCCGATGATGCATGCCGTGAAGGAATCGAGTGCCGATATCCGACGCGTGACTGAAATCAAAGCTTTGTGTCAGGACAGATTGGCTATTTTCGTTGGAGTCGACGACCTCATTGTGGAAGGTATCGCGGCCGGCGCGGTCGGGTGGGTTGCAGGATTGGTTAATG
>DATFHI010000155.1:0-4134 GCA_035248525.1 Fimbriimonadaceae bacterium
CTCCCGGCTCACCTTTGATGTAGAGCGGAATCTGGCCTCTCAGCGCTCGACATGCCCGTAACTCGGCACTTGCATACTCCGATGATTCTTGTGCTTGTTCAAAGGAGTCCAGTCCGGCCTCGTTGGCGATCATCAAGCGAAGGTGATCCAGAGCCACTGCAATTCGTTCGTCTAGCGTTGGCGGCTTGCCGGCGGGAAGTCCCCTGAGCCCGAGCTGGATATCGCGCAGAGCCCAAGGGTTGGAGATGGCGGCCCGACCGACCATGATGCCGTCACACCCGGTCTCCCGTAGCATCCGCTGTGCGTCTTCGGGGGTCTTGATATCGCCATTTCCGATCAGGGGCACTTGTACCGTCTGCCGCAATTGTTCGATGAGCTTCCAATCGGCTTGTCCTTCGAAACCCTGTTTGGCGAATCGGGCATGGAGGGTGATCATTTTTGCGCCCGCATCCTGAAATCGCTTCGCCAAATCCGGCGCCGCGAAGAGCGACCAATCCCAGCCGGCTCGAACCTTGACGGTTACGGGTACGCGAACTGCTCGCACGACTGCTTCAACGATCTTTGAGGCGATCTCCGGATCCTTTAAGAGGGCGGCTCCGGAGCCGGTCTTGCAGACTTTTGGAACCCAGCAGCCCATGTTGATATCGACAAGGTCGGCTCCCATTTCCTCGGCAAGGCGGGCCGTCTCCGCCATGATTTCCGGATCGCCGCCAAAGATCTGAATCCCTAGCGGCCGCTCCTCCGGATGGATACGCATCTTTTTTAGAGTCTTGGCCGCTCCGTAGTGGATCGCCATCGCGCTCACGAACTCCGTGAACATGAGGCCGGGGTGTGCGATCCGTTTGGCGATAAGGCGAAAAGGGAGGTTGGTTACATCCTCCATGGGAGCTAGCAAAAGTGCTGGATTTACTTCGATTTCGCCAACTCTAAAACCGTTTCGTGAAGAATAAGCCATTGGGAGCGAAATTTGTCGTCTCTTAAAATAGTCCTAGATTTTTTGCTTGGAGAGGTTTTGCATTGAAGACAAATCGGTTTGTTTTGACCGTACCATTATGCGCGCTGAGCGCAGCTTCCTTTGCCATTTATAGCCACGACCAATTAGACGCATCGGCGTTCGGTTGGGTTGGATTGGTGGGAGGCGGAGGAAGTGGTACCGCCATCAGCCCTCATTTTGTTTTGACGGCTGGCCACGTCGGAGGTATGACTTTCTCCTTCTCTGGCGGAACTTACACCGCAGTGGAGCGTATCAATCACCCCACTGCTGACATTTCGCTGTTGCGATTCAATGAAACCTTCACCGAGTTCTCGATGCCGTATTTCGGCGGTGTGCTCGGCGCTGATGTGACGCTCGTCGGATTCGGAAACACCGGTGTCGAGCGACAAGCCGGCGATGCATTCCCCTGGACGGGATACAACGATGTAGGCGGCTTTGGAACTCGCCGCGCAGCGACAAACAGGGTTGAATTCGTCGATTTCGCCGACGTGGCCGGCTACCACACCAATTCTCTTTGGTACGACTTGGATTTTTACGATCCTCGAACTCCGGCGCCAAATCAGGTCGATACCTTTGGCCTGGGTGGCGCCCTCGATAACGAAGGTGGTCTGTTGGGTGGTGACTCCGGCGGAGCGGCTTTGTTGAATCTCGGCGGGGTCTGGCGAATAGTCGGCGTTAATACATTTATTGGCGACGTGGTTGGACCCAATCCTCCAGGCGGGCAAAGCGCCTATATGGACTACGGCGATGTGTTCGGCTCGACTAATGTTGGTTTCTACCAGGATTGGATTGCCCAAAATGCCCCGGAAGCGGTTCCGGAGCCGGCGACCATCGCCGCCCTCGGTCTTGGGGCAATGGCGTTGCTCCGTAAGCGAAAGAAATCGAGTTAGTCGGTTTACACAAAAAAGTAGGGCAGGGTTTTCACCCTGCCCTTTTTCATTGCCCCTCGAGATAGAACTCTACTTCTTGGGATCGCTCTTGATGGTGAAGGACTCGCCATCGCGGCTGTACGTGATGATCCAATTTCCAGACCAGGTACTAGCCCCAAGCTTAGCCTGCTGCTCCTTGTTCAAGTCGCTCCAATACAGGAAACCCTGAGACTTGTTCTTTTCCCTTTGTGCGGGAGTAAGAGATTTGGCGAGCTCGGAGATATCTCCGCGGCCAAGAACTCTAGCCGGAACCGCAGGAAGGGCCGGAATTTGAGGAGTGCCTTGTCCCTTCACCGAGTTCCTAGGAAGCACAGGCAGGTCGGCGATTTTTGGCAGAGCCGGCATGGAAAACTCCTTGAGATCCTTCATGCGGATCTGGAGGTCTTTCATCATGGCCTCGCGCTCTTTTGCGGTTAATTCACGCATCTTGCCGTTTTCAATTTTGAAGGCCTTCATCTCTTTGGAGAAATCAGAGTCTTTGCCAAACCTCTGCTCCATTTCCTTTGCCCGTTTCTCCATTTGTTTGGCGAAGTCAGAGTATTTGCCAAAGCGAAGCTCCATTTCTTTGGCTCGCTTTTCCATTTCTTTGGCCATTTCCGGAGTCATCTTGGATCGTTGTTCGCCAAACGCCCTCATCTGCCTCTCGAAGTCTGATCCGGGGCCGAGCAGTTTCTGCATTTCTTTAGCGCGTTGTTCCATCTCCTTGGCTATCTCTGGACTCATCTTGGAACGTTGCTCGCCAAAGGCCTTCATCTGACGCTCGAAGTCCGATCCGGGGCCGAGCAGTTTCTGCATCTCTTTAGCGCGTTGCTCCATCTCCTTGGCCATCTCTGGACTCATCTTGCGTTGCTCACCGAAGGCCTTCATCTCACGCTCGAAATCCGAGCCCGGTCCGAATCGCTTCTGCATCTCTTTGGCTTTCTGCTCACCAAAAACACGCATTCGTTTCTCGAAGTCGGAGCCTGGGCCGAAGCGCTTGTGCATCTCCTTTTCCATGGACTCCAGCTTCTTGCGCTGTTCTGGTGTTAGCTTTCGACCGTCTGACTTCTGCATCTCTTCGTGCATCTGCTTCATGAAGCTTGTGTCGATGCCGAACTCTTTGAGCATTTGCTCGTGAAAGTCGCGACCTTCGTGGTCGGATGAATGCCTTTGACCGATGTAGAAGGCCATGCCGGGAATCTCGCGGAACTGCGTCCCTTCCGGGGCGAAGTACTTGAATTCAGGCATTTTCCCAATCTTCACGTCGGCGAGTTGTGCGGGAGTTATAACCTGATAGGTTCCCGGAGCCGCCGCCAGGGCCGGTGCGACGCCAAAGGCGTTGTGGGCTCCCTTTTGGAAAATGTAAGTGTCGCCCTGCTTCTCAAACGCGCCTCCCAGGGTGGTGGCAATCACTTGCACGACCTTGTCCACCGGCATGTCGGAAACGTTCAGGTCGATCTTGGTTCCTTTGGGGATACCCACGGTCACGAAGTTGACACCTTGGTTACCCAACCAATCGAGAACTTCTTCAACTGAAGCCTGTTTAAACCTAACGGTGACGCGCTTGGCCTGCTCTTCCGGGCAAGTAATCGTCGTGGAACTAGATTTTGAAGTGGGTTGTATCGCCGGATATTCAAATGAGGGGTCTTGTCCGACGACAACGCCGGTCCCTAAGATGGCTGAACTCAATCCTAGAATCGTCTTTATATCCATTCCTGCTTCTCCGGCCGGGTTTGCCGACCACCGCGTTGAGGCCCTAAGATTGGGCGCTTTATCGTGAGTACGAAATAGGTTAAATCAAAAGTTTCTGAACGGCAACGAATTTTGCCAATGGTCCCGCGCTTGGAGAGTGCCAAAATCAAACGATGCGCTATTGGCTCATGAAGTCGGAACCGGACACCTATTCGATCGACCACCTCAAAAGAGCCAAGGGACCTGCCATGTGGGAGGGTTGCCGCAACTACACCGTTCGTAATTTCTTTCGAGATACCATGGAGGCGGGCGACCTGGCGCTGTTCTACCATTCAAACGCCAATCCGTCCGGTGTAGTCGGCGTCATGGAGATCGTGGGCGGGGCATACCCAGATCCCACCCAGTTCAATAAAAAAAGCGAATATTACGATCCGAAGAGTCCGAAGGACAATCCGCGCTGGCTTGCGCGGGACGTTGTGTTCCGGGAAAAGTTCAAGCGAACCATTTCCCTTGCCGAGTTACGAGAGACGCCCGGTTTGG
>DATFHI010000156.1:0-6218 GCA_035248525.1 Fimbriimonadaceae bacterium
CGACAATCGAGGATCAGTTGCGCTACGACGAACCTCCGGATTGGATCCTTCCGATCCGCCACCCCTTGGGAGCGGCCCTGATTAAAGCCGGCCGATTCGCAGAAGCGGAGAAGGTCTACCGTCAGGACCTGGCGAGGTGGCCGGAAAACGGTTGGGCGTTGCGCGGAATGAGCCAAGCTTTGGCGGGTCAAGGGAAGTCCGATGCTGCGAAGCAGTTCGCGGACAGATTTGCCACCATGTGGCGCAAGTCGGATACGAGCATCACTTCATCCTGCATGTGCGTGCCGGTTAAGGAAGACCTTAGGGAATCCAGGGGAGGCAGGTAAAATTTTGCCCGCCCTCCCCTGATGGACCAGTCCCACATCCGCAACTTTTGCATCATCGCGCATATCGATCACGGCAAGTCGACCCTGGCTGACCGTCTGATCGAGCGTTGCGGAGCCGTACGCGGCACGGCGCAGGAGCAGATGCTCGACTCGATGGATATCGAGCGGGAACGCGGCATCACGATCAAGATGGCCGCGGTTCGGCTGGAATACAACGCTCGCGACGGGAAACGCTACGAACTCAACCTGATCGATACCCCTGGCCATGTGGACTTCACCTATGAAGTTTCGCGCGCCTTGGCGGCTTGCGAAGGGGCTTTACTCGTGGTGGATGCCAGCCAAGGAGTCGAAGCTCAAACCATCGCCAATGCGAGCATGGCGATGAACCAGAACTTGGAGATTGTGCCGGTCATCAATAAGATTGACCTCCCCCATGCCGACGTCGACCGGGCTAAAGAAGAGATCGAGAATGCCGTGGCGATCGACGCCAGCGACGCCATTGCCTGTTCGGCCAAGGCGGGGATCGGCATCGACGATATTTTGGAAGCAATCGTTAACCGCGTACCGCCTCCCGGCGGCGACCCGATGGCGCCTCTGCGCGCCCTGATTTACGATTCGCACTTCGACAGCTACCAGGGTGCGGTCGCCTATCTTCGGATCAAGGACGGCCGGGTGCGCAAGGGGGACAGGATCAAGATGATGTCCACCGGGTCTACCTTCGACGTGGACTCGACCGGCGTCTTCAGTCCATCTCTGATTGTGAACGACGGGTTGGGTACCGGCGAAGTCGGCTTCCTGACGGCTGCCATGAAGTCGATCGGGGATGCGCAGGTGGGGGACACCGTCACGCTCGCTCAAGAGCCGGCACACGATCCTCTGCCCGGTTACCGCAAAGCCCTCAGCATGGTCTTTTGCGGCCTTTACCCCAGCGACGGAGATCAATACGAGGATTTGCGCGATGCGATCGACAAACTGCGACTAAACGACGCTTCGCTGAACTTCGAGCCGGAAACCTCCGCGGCGCTGGGATTTGGGTTCCGGTGCGGATTCCTTGGACTCCTGCACATGGAGATTGCCCGGGAGCGATTGGAGCGGGAATTCAACTTAGACTTGATCCTCACGGCGCCGTCAGTGGACTACGTGGTCACGACCAAGAAGGGAGCTTCCGAACATATTTCCAACCCTGCTGATTTTCCAGATGCCAATGAAATCGCATCCATCGAAGAGCCGATCGTAAACGCCACAATCATGGTTCCCAATGAGTACGTCGGGGCGGTGATGACGCTGTGCCAAGAGCGTCGGGGAACCTATCTCAGAACCGAGTATCCAACCCCTCAACGAGTGATCTTGTACTACACACTGCCGTTGGGTGAAATCCTTCTCGACTTCTTCGACAAGCTTAAGTCGAACACCCGGGGTTATGCATCTTTCGACTACGATCTAGCCGGCTACCAAGGATCGGACCTGGTGAAGTTGGACATCCTTCTCAATGGCGATCCCGTCGACGCCCTCAGCTTCATCGTTCACCGATCATTCTCGTATCAGCGCGGACGGGCGATGGTGGAGCAGCTTCGCAAGGTGGTTCCACGACAGCAATACGAAGTCCGGGTTCAGGCGGCGATCGGCGCCAAGGTGATCGCGGCGGATTCTATCAAGCCGTTCCGCAAGAACGTTATCGCGAAGTGCTACGGCGGCGACATCACCCGAAAGCGCAAGTTGCTGGAGAAGCAGAAGGAAGGCAAGAAGCGCATGAAGCAGATCGGCTCGATCGAACTGCCGCAGGAAGCGTTTCTGAGCGTTCTAAAGGTTGCCGAGTAGGGCCAACCCTACCTAGCGCCGCTCGATCCAAACCTTATAAGGCACGGTCCCACTCATGATCATGAAGATGGAGAACAGGCCCTTGGAGGGGATGTTGCCCACGACGAATTTCGCCGATTCCGACTCCTCGACGCGGAAATCCAATTTGCGGCTGTACACCCGATTGGACACTCGAATGGTATGGTCGCCCGCTTTCAGGGGGATGTCCAATGAGTCGCCAAAAAGCAAAACGTGCTCTTCCTGATCGTCTACTGTTAGATACAAGTCTCGCATCCGGATGTCGCGAGGTGAGTTGCGAGAAATCTCGACAGACGCCGTTTCGATATTTTCGGACACCATGCTCCTCCTTTCTACTCCCTCGGAGAAGCTGCGCTGGGCCCATTCGCGGGTCATGAAACGGTGCCAAAATACGTAGTAAGAGTCGGCCGCGCGATGTCCCGTACTCCGGGAGTGGGCGCGTTCCGAAAGTAAAAATGAGTGAGCAAGTATTAGATCAGAGCACCGCTCTGCTAGAACAATTCGCCAATCGAGAGTACGAACACGGCTGGACCTCTCCCATCGAAGCCGACACTCTTCCGCCCGGATTGAGCGAAGACACCATCCGAGCAATTTCCGCCAAAAAGAATGAACCCCAATGGCTGCTCGATTGGCGCCTGAAGGCTTACCATCACTTCCTCACCATGAAGGAGCCCACTTGGCCGAATGTCCACTACAAACCGGTAGACCTTCAGTCCATAAGCTACTATTCCGCTCCTAAAAAGAAGCCCGTATTGAACTCCTTGGACGATGCCGATCCAGAAATCCTGCGCACATTCCAGAAGCTGGGAATTCCTGTTGAAGAGCAAAAGGTGTTGCTCAATGTCCAAGGCGCGGCCGCGTCGGCGGCAGACGCTCGGCAAATGCCGTTATCCGGGGTCGCGGTGGACGCAGTTATCGACTCGGTTTCAGTTGTAACCACGTTCAAAGAGAAGCTCGCCGAACTCGGCATCCTGTTCATGAGTATCCAGGAAGCGGTTCAGGAGTATCCGGAACTTGTCCAGAAATACCTGGGATCGGTGGTTCCCTACAGCGACAATTACTACGCAACGCTTAATAGCGCCGTCTTCTCCGATGGATCCTTTGTCTATATCCCCAAGGGCGTTCGATGCCCGATGGAGCTCAGCACTTACTTCCGAATCAATGCGGAGAACACGGGCCAGTTTGAGCGCACCTTGATCATTGCCGAGGAAGGGTCGTATGTCAGCTACTTGGAAGGCTGCACGGCGCCCATGCGAGACGAGAACCAACTGCATGCCGCGGTGGTGGAGTTATTCGCCGTTGGGGACGATGCAACCATCAAATACAGCACAGTTCAAAACTGGTACCCCGGCCATCCCGAAACGGGGGAAGGTGGAATTTTCAACTTTGTCACCAAGCGCGCCATGGCCCAGGGTAAGCGCTCCAAAATTACCTGGACGCAAGTTGAGACGGGTTCGGCGATCACCTGGAAATACCCCGGAGTGATCCTCAAAGGCGACGATAGCATCGGGGAGTTTTACTCAGTTGCTCTGACTGCTAATAAACAGCAGGCGGACACCGGTACAAAGATGATTCATATCGGCAAGCGGACGAAGTCCACGATCGTCGCGAAGGGAATCTCCGCAGGAAATGGACAGAACACGTACCGCGGATTGGTGAAAGTTAATCCCGGGGCGGAAGGCGCGCGGAACTACTCGCAGTGCGACTCCATGCTGATGGGCGATCGATGCGGCGCCCACACGTTCCCGTACATCGAGGTCAAGAATCCGACGGCGATCGTGGAGCACGAGGCATCGACATCCAAGATCGGCGAGGACCAGATTTTCTATTGCAACCAGCGCGGCATTCCAACCGAGGACGCGGTTAATATGATCGTCAGCGGATTCTGCAAGGATGTCTTCCGGGAGTTGCCCATGGAGTTTGCGGTCGAGGCTCAGAAACTCTTGGGCGTATCCCTTGAGGGATCGGTTGGCTAGTGTTTGAATGGGATACAGCAAAGGCTTCCGCAAATCTTAAAAGGCACGGGATTTCCTTTGAACAGGCTGCCACGGTTTTTGAAGATCCGTGGGCAATCACCTATGTTGATCCTGATCATTCGGACGTAGAATTAAGAGAAATAACAATTGGATTGAGTGAAAATCTTTTGATCCTGACCGTCTCCTACACAGATCGCGACGGACGGACTCGAATCATTAGCGCTCGGAAGGCAACTAAGGCCGAGCAATTTAGATATGAAAACGACTGAAATGAGAGCTGACTACGGCGACTCACTTGGTACAGGAGTCCGGGGAAAGTATTTCGAAGCAGCGATCCGCAACAAAGGGCTTGCGCGGATTGACGCCGATCTGCTTGAAGTTTTTGGCTCATCGGAAGAAATAAATCGAGCCCTTCGTTCATTCGTCGACCAGAAGAAGCAAGACGCAGGTTCGGGGGCCGTTATCGTGAAGGAGTCTTCATCTTCTGGTTCCTTCACTTCAAAATCGCGAAAATCGAGTTTGAAATCCCGGTCGAAGTGATTTCGCTTCCAATACCTGGTGCAGACCTTTCTCCCTTATCCCGACTTCGCGGAATCCGCCCGGTGCCTGGACTCCCGACGCCTGGGCAAGCAACGGGTGGGGGTGCTGCAGATTCTCAATGCCATCCAAAATCCGGACGCCAAGGGTTGGAAAAACCACCCCTGCACTCTCATGTGGCGCGACCATGTGAACGAGTTGATCGACTACGGCATCGCGATCTGCGAAGAGTGGACGCGCCGAGGTTTCCAAGATACGGTGAAGGAAAAACTATCCGCAAGGCGAGATCCAAATCAGGGCGGTGAACTCCCAACTTGGTTCGGAAATCCAACTCTCCATGCCAACCACCGAGCGAAACTTCTGCACAAAGACCCGGAGTTTTATGGGCGCTATGGCTGGCTAGAGTCAGCGACCGACACCTCCTATTGGCCGGTTTGACTTCTCACCAAAGTCAGCCAAAAGCAAAAGGAGATCCATCCTACACTCTTCATGCAGGCAAATTTACGGGGTTCCCGGTCTGCAATAAAGGAGGAAAGTGATGCAAACCGCACACAAAATCGACATCGAAAGACTGGACAAGAAAGTGGACGTAATCAGCGACCTGTTGGCCAAGCTGAGCAACGCCGACGATTTTCGCCGATTGATCAAGGAGTGGCGACGGCCGGGCTGGACCACTCCCGCCGAGTTCATCTTCGTCTCAGGAATGCTCGAATCTTTTGAGCACCAGGCAACTGGACTGCTCAATATGAAGAAGGACCTCGTCAAAGGCGTCGAGGCCGTCGGCCGGTAGATCCGTCCAAGCCGCCGGTAACTCCAAGGCGCCGGCGGCTTTTTATACATTCTCTCTTCAACAAAAAGAGGATTGTTTTCGCAAAGGCGTTGTATGATGGGATCTGGAGAGCAGGAGGGATCGAGTGAAGGTCCAAACACGCTTTAAGTCCGTCATCGCATGCATTGCTGCCGTTCCAATTTGCGCATTTTCCCAGACTAAGCCGGCCGTTCAAATGCCGGGCGACAACGGCAAGGTCGCCATTCCTTATCAAATGGGAAAGAAGGGGGATGAACTCGTTTTCACCTTAGAAAAGGTGGAATTCGTCAGTCGCGTCTTGACCAAGGATCGAGAGCAATTCCCAGAGGATGGCAAACGGCTGTTAGTGGTTACTTATGCCGTCCAGAATCCGTCCGCCGTTGACCGGCAGTTCTTCGCACAATCCTTTTCTTTCACCGTTGTCTCCCCTGATGACGAGAACTTTGTGACCGATGGCATGACGGGCAGCCCCATCGTGGCCTATCACCCAGACCGACGGGATCGCCTTTCTTTAGCTTTAAAGCCGGCGCAGAAAGTTCGCGCATTTGCTGTTATTCAGATTCATCCCAAGGGACCTGTGAACAAACTCATTATCCAACGCGGAAAGGGCACTCCCGTACTCCGATATGACCTCAAAGATAAAGTGAAGCCGCTCGCGGGTGCGTTTTCTGCGAGTAAGGGCCTCGACATTCTCGACGTGGGCGTTGGGGCAGTAGCGGCCCCGTTCGACCTTGG
>DATFHI010000157.1:0-4358 GCA_035248525.1 Fimbriimonadaceae bacterium
CAGATCGAGCGGATCTTGCGAAAAGATCCGGAGGTCCAGACGGTCCTACTTGCCGCGGGAGCGAACTTGAGCACCCGTGGCACCACGGGCAACGGCAATTCCAATGAAGGCTCCGCCACCGTTCGTCTAAAAGCCGGGCACAAGACCCCAACCGAAGGGGTCATCAAACGTCTCAATCGCGAATTGAACCAGATCGCCGGTATCCGGCCCAACGCCCAACCATACGACCTCGTTTCCAACATCCTTGGCGGCAATAACCAGGGAATGGAGGTGGACGTTTTCGGATCGGACATGGACGCGATCTTGGAGAAGGCGAAGGAAGTCCAGGGTGCACTTCAAAATGTGCCCGGACTCGAAGGCGTCGACCTTTCGGTTCAGGACGCTACGCCCGAATTGCAATGGAAGGTGGACCGCCAGAAAGCAGCCTTGCTTGGAGTGAGCTTTGCCGAAATTGCCGATGCTCTTGGCACCAGTACCTCGGGAACGCTATCGACCTACTACCAGGAGGATGGATTCCAGTATCCGATTTACGTTCAGTCTCCCCTCGATAAACGCCGAAAAATTTCCGACCTTGCGAACCTGCCGATCAAGGTAATCCCGGGCGCAAAAGCGGGGGATCCTCCCCGCCAAATCGTCCTTTCCCAGGTCGCGAGTCCTGTCAAGGGCACCGGACCGAACCAGATTCCCCGGTTGAACAGACAGCGCTATGTCGCGGTCTCCGGACGAGTGGTGGACCGCAGCGATAGCCAGGTTCAGGAAGACATTCAAAAGGCGCTTGCCAAGGTGGATTTCCCGAATGGCATGTACTGGTCGTTTGGTGATCAACAAATGCGAAAGGCGCGTGAATTCGGCGGGCTGGGACTTAGTGTTTTCCTGGCCATCGCGTTAATTTACATGCTGCTCGCCTCTCAATTTGAGAGCTTTATTTATCCGCTGATTGTCCTGTGCTCCGTCCCGTTGTGCGCGGTTGGCGTGGTGCTGGCGATGTTCATTTCCAATCGCGCATTTGGCCTAACCGCGTACGTGGGAATTCTTATGCTGATTGGCATCGTGGTGAAAAACGGAATTTTGTTGGTCGACTACACCAATCAACTGCGCGCAAGGGGCATGCCGCGCGACGAGGCGATTCTCCAAGCCGCCCCAACCCGTCTTCGGCCCATTCTCATGACCTCGCTCTGCGCGATTTTGGGAATGATGCCGCTCGCCCTGAAACTCGGTGATTCATCGGAACTTCAGGCTCCGCTGGCAACCGCGGTAATCGGAGGCCTCACCACGTCGACGATTCTGACCCTCTTCGTGGTACCGGTGGTTTACACTTACTTCGACGACCTTGCCCGGAAGCTTAGAAAGGACAAGCGCGACCTGTCCCATGCAAATTTGATCGAGCCAACCCCCGCTGCAATGGGTGCAATCGAGGAGGAAAGCGATGTCCGCTGAACTCGATCGCATGGCGGAGGATTTGGAAGAACTGCTTCCCACGATCCTGCGGCAAATCTATTCGGGTGAAGAAGAGGAGGCCATTGGGGAATTGCCATTGATGCAGCTTCGAGTGGTGCGGTGCTTGGTCAATGGACCCAGGACAATGTCCTCGTTGGGTGCCGAGTTGCAGATGTCCGGCAGTCGTCTGGCCCATCTGGTTTCCAGGCTCGAGGATTCTGGGATTGTCGTTCGCGAGGACGACCTTTCTGATCGCAGAGTTCGAATCGCCACCCTCACACCTGAGGGTCAAAAACTCATGAGCGCCCGCAAGCGACATCGAGCTGCGCGGTTGGTGGAAGTGTTGGAGAGGTTGACTGACTCCCAGAGGACCGAACTCTATAACTCACTGCAGAATTTATTAGAAGTCAGCCGAACGGCAGCCACGCTCGCCTGACGATTGGTCCCGGGCCTTTATCCTCTTTGGAAGACCTGCCCGAAATGATCGGTCTATCTTGCTCCGTTTCACCAAATAGACCCGAATCTCAAAAAAGCTGCGGATTTAGTTTATCATGGGTAAGTCTGCGTGTAGGCTTCGTTCGCAGCCAGTGATTCAGGATTGTAGCCAGAGACTGAGAGCATGAAACCCAACAAGATAACCGTCGCATTGCCCGTGATCGCGGGCAGCTTCTTTGCCGCCACGTGGGATTTTCCAGATATTCCAACGGTTGCCCCGAAGCAGGAGCAATTTGCTCGAAGCAGCACTGATCCGCCTGTACCCGCCCGGGGCAAGATGGGCCAGGATCTCTTCCTTGCCATCGATCATCGCGACACCAACGCGGTGAAGAATTTGCTAAAGCAGGGAGCAGACCCCAACTCCAGAAACGGTCTGGAGTTCACCCCGCTTTTCATTGCGGCGGCTTCCTATCAGCCTGATGTACTTAAAGCGTTGCTGGAATCGGGCGCCAAGGTGGATGCGAACAGCCCCTATGGAACAGCTTTAACCTTTGCCTCCATCAGCGGTAACCTGATGGCGGCCAAAGAACTGATTTCCCGCGGAGCCGACGTGAACGTCTTCCGCAGGGACGGGATCACGCCACTCATGATGGCCGCGAATGCCGGCAACCCCGAGCTCACTTCGGAACTCCTTAAGAACAAAGCCAAAGTGGACACGAAGGACGACAGCGGTCGGACGGCCCTGAGCTTCGCCGCCCGAGCCGGACATTTGGAAGTCGGCCGCCGGCTGATCGTCGCCGGGACGAATCTGGAAAATACGGATGCCGACGGCAATACCGCTCTCATGGATGCGGCGATGACCGGTCGAACGGACTTCGTCAACCTTCTCCTGGAGAACAAGGCGAACGTCAATGCCACTGATAATGCCGGCCGAACACCTCTCATGCTTGCCGCCTCGTACGGTGATTTTCCGGACGTTGTGAAAGCGCTGATCGACGCCGGTGCGAACGCGAAAGCCGCAGATAAATCGGGTCGCACCGCGGCAGCAATGGCGACTGTTCGCGGTTATACCAAAACGGCAGCTCTCCTCGGGAAGCCCTCTGCCGCGGAATTGGCCAAGGCTGGCAAAACTCCAAGTGCGCGGCAATCCGTTGCGAGCAGTCTCCAGGCCCTGCAGCGCTCCATGGTCGATTTCACGGCTAACGCCAAATGCATTTCATGCCACCACGAAGGCTTGGGAAGGATGGCAACCGCCGAAGCCAAGGACCACGGAATCCAGATCGACATGAAGGTTGCGCAGACCCTACAGGGTCGAACCGTTGGTGCCATTGGGTTCATGGAGGGCATGAACAAGCAAGCCCTCGTCGATCCAGAGGCGATGAAGCAGCTTCCGCTTATCGAGATCAACGAGGTCTCCACGGGAACCGGTTGGTTCATGGCGGGCATGGCGGCCAGCCACGATCCTGCCACCAACGCCACGGCGGCAATGGCTGAGGTTCTTGGCCGACAGCAGAACAATAACGGCTACTGGGGATTCAGCCTGCCGCGCGCCCCGATGCAGTCGAGCCCATTCACTTACACTGCGCTCGCGATTCGAACCCTGACCACATACGGTGGAAAGGAGAATGCGAAGACCAACGCAGACCGGATTTCCAAGGCGAAAGAATGGATGATCAAGACGCCGGCCAAGACTAGCGACGACCTGGCCTTTCGACTCCTCGGTCTCAAGTGGGCGGGGGCGAGTTCGGCGGAGTTGAAATCGGCAGCCAAGGAACTCCTGGCCGCTCAGCTTGGAGATGGCGGTTGGGCGCAGATGGCAAACATGCCGGCTGACGCCTATGCAACAGGTCAGGCGCTCTATGCGCTCAGCGTCTCCGGACAGTTGCCCACCAAGGATCCAGCATTCCAGAAGGGAATCGGCTATCTGGTTCGGACTCAGGACGCGGATGGGTCGTGGTTCGTTAATAAGCGGGCCATTCCCGCTAACAACTACTTTCACGCCGGATTCTCCCATGGAGAATCTGAATTCTCCTCCTTCAACGGAACCTGCTGGGCCCTGATGGCTCTGCTCCAAACCGTTTCGGGCAAGTAACCCGGGATTCGATACGCCGGCTGAGAACCTTCTCAGCCGGTTTTTTCAATGATGGTAACGTTTTGCGAATGTCTGGCTACGCCAATTTGACTCCGCAAGAACAAGTCCTTGTCCTACATCCTATCGTTCGCGAAGCTCTTCATCTGTACGGTCTTGGAGGGGCTCGGTTTAGACTTGCCAATCACGGATTCAACACTACTTTCCGAATCCAATCCCACGGTCGCACATACGCCCTCCGAATCAATATTGGATCGGCGCGCAGCAACGAGGAAATTCGAGGTGAGGTGGCTTGGATCGAAGCCCTCGCCAGGGAGAGTGAGGTGAAAGTACCGGCACCGGTTAGGTCGCTCGACGGTGAAGGGGTCGTGGAAATTCCAAGTCCTTATTTTGAGAG
>DATFHI010000158.1:0-19090 GCA_035248525.1 Fimbriimonadaceae bacterium
GATATTGAACCGCTCATTGGAAGGGTAGGTCCGCCAGCACCAGCGAACGCCAATGGCTGGTTTGCCATTGTCTTGCCGAGCTTGCCAAGTGACTTCATCACAAAGAACGCAACCACGATCAAAGCGAGAATTGGCGCCATCGACAGGATCTGCTGAATCCGCGCCGAGCTGCTTGCCGCAGCGATGTCCTTCGCGGCGGCGGCTTGGGCGGTGTTGTCGAACTTGTAGGCGATTACCTTGGAAGTGAAGTTCGCAGTATCGGCTGCCTTGGGTCCGAGTTTTGCGGCGGCAAGTTCTTCGATCTTTTGAAGGTCGGATGCTTCGACCACCTTTTCTGAGTTCACCAGCACGGTGATGCCCATGGACTTAAGTTCGCCGGGGGCTTTTTCGATGGTCTTTTGTATGGTGCTGACGCCTTTTTCAAATCGCTCTTGTTGAACTTTATAGTCGCCCCCGGCAGAGGAGGTCGAACTGGCGGCGCCGCCTAAACCGTTAGAAGCGGCCCCCACCGGACCCTGGGCGCCGTTACCGCCGGGCATTCCCATGGTCTCCTTCACGCTTTCTTTGGAGATCGGATCTTCGGTTGGGGTGGTTGTATTCTCGCTTTGGTTCACCTTGTCCAGGTCGAGAGTTACGTCGACCGAAGCCAAAGCCATTCCCGGACCAACAATGCGGTTGAGTTGGTCCTGGAGATCGTCACGCACCTGTCGGGCAAATTGCTTCTCCATTTCGAGCTTGGTTACCGCCCGTCCGCTGGATCCACTGACTTCCTGACCGTCCCAGATCGCTCTGCCTTCTCGGCTGAAAATCGTTACTTTGGCGGCGTCCAAACCGGAAACGGAACTGGCGACGAGCATTGCCATCGCTCTACCTTGATCGGGGGTGATCGTAGCGCCGGCTTTTTCGGCAACGGTTACGTTGGCCGAACTCTCCGTCGCTCGATCGAGGAGCGGGGAGTCATTTCCCTTCGCAATATGGACTTGGGCCTGCTCAACACCGCTGAACATCTCAATGGATTCAGCTAATTGGCCCTCGGTAATCGCGAGCAATCGCTCTTCCTCTACTCGAGGCGCAGCCATCACGGGCATATTGTTCAAATCACGCTTGGTAAGGTGATTAGAAGGGCGGGGAAGTTTGCCATTCATCGCCAAAGTTGCCTTGACCTGCGGAATGCGATCCTGCGGCACGCTGACGTTTCCGGCTTGGTCGTATTCGACAGGAATGCCCATGCCCTGGATTTCGGCAGCCACCATTCCCGTGTCGGCCGGGGACAATCCTGCAAACGCGATGCCCATCTTGGGTTTGGTGGCAAACATAAATATGCCTGCCATCAGAAGAAGAAGGAAGGCGCCGCCGCCAACCGTGATCAACCGCTGATTTTTGTCCGCGGTTTCCCACCAAATTTTTAACCTTGTTAGTAAGCCACCCATGGCGTGTGTTCCATGTCGGCCCAAGCTTGATTAGTGACTAGATTTGCATTCGGCTGATCTCTTGGTAGGCTTCCAGAAGCTTGTTTCTAACCTGGATGGTTAAGTTCATAGCGACGCTGGCGCGTTCCATTGCGATCATCAAGTCGTGATAATCAACCCCGGGTCGACCCGTCATGAAGTCGTTTCCTACTTGCTTCGCATTCTGCTGGCTTTCGTTTACTTCGTTCATGACGTCCATCAACGTCTGGGCAAAGTCGTCGCTTTTGGCTTCTTGAACACCGCCATTTCCAGCCGACTGGAGCTTCTCCAGGGCCGGGTTTTGGATTTTGTTCAAGCTGCCGATGTTCATGGTTTAAGTTAAATCTTTCCGATTTCTAGGGCGCTGCGGATCATGCTCTTGGCAGAGTTGAACGCCTCGATGTTGGCTTCATAGGCTCGACTGGCGGACATCATATTCACCATCTCTTGAAGCGGATCGACGTTGGAGTAAAAGACCTGTCCATTCTCGTCCGCGTACGGATTTTCCGGTTCGTACTTGATCGTATATGCGGTTTTGTCTTCCGCCATCCCAACGACTCGAACGCCATTCGCGTCGCCGCTGAAAATCACGTCCTTGCGGTGCCAGGCGTCTGCGCCGGGTTTGCGAATCGTGTTGGCATTTGCGATGTTCGCCGAAATCGTGTCCATTCGGAATCGCTCGGCGGCCAAACCGGAAGCGCTAATTCTAAGTGCGGAATTGAGATTCATGGTTTATGCCTTAGCGTCCCTCCCGGATAACATTCTTCAATCCGGAGAAGTAACGCGCGGTGAGATCGGTCAGGGTTTGATATCGCAGTTCAGTCTCGGCAATGGACATGACCTCTTTTTCAAGATCCACATTGCTTCCATCGACCCGGATGGAGGTTCGATCGGAAGCCATCTGCTGCCTACGCTCCCGCATCTCTTGCATGCGAACTTCCGCTTGATTCGACTCGGCATCGAGCACGATGTCGAACCCGCAGTCTTTCCGCTTGTAACCCGGCGTGTTCGCATTTGCCAGATTGCCTGTTAGGAGGCCATGGCGCTGCGATGCCCGGTCTAGAGCTTGCGAGTAGTTATTCAGTTGGGGAGCAAAAAGCTGATCCAATATTCGCACGGTCGGTTTCTCCGCCGCGCATCCATTCGCGTACTGAACAGCCCGATCCTTGGACTGAGGGCCTGAGTAGGCCCATCAGTCATATCGGTATTAAGACCAGGATCTTGAGGGGAATGTTGTTTAGGCTTTTCGCCGGCGTCGCAAAGCGGCGAATCCGATGCCGAGGATGGCAAGCGTTGCGGGTTCGGGCACGGGGCTGGCGGACGTGAATTTGAAGTTGCCAGCTCCATATTGGGCGACGTTCAAGTCCGTGTTGGTGGGAAAGAAACCGAAGTTGCCGTATCGGCTGGTGCCCGTGAAGCTAATTAATCCTCCACCAGTGTTCATCGAAACCGGGAAGGAGTTCGCCGTCGTGTAGGAGTTGCCATTCTGCTCGAGTACGCCAAAGCCTTGGGCGACGATGGAGCCGTGGAAGCCCGACGGAAGGAATATGGGGGAGGGCAGGTCCAGGAAGTTAGTCGTCCCATCACCCAATCCCATGTTTGCCGGACCAAAAAAGCGGGAGGCCACGATCTGCTGGGTGTCGCGATTGTAAATAAAGCAGTCGATGTTGTTTTGGATCCCATTCTGGGCGCTGTCGAATATGCCGAGCGCAGTGATGAAGATGCCCTGGTTCACATTGAAGTCCATGCCGAGCGCTCCGCCAAAGGATTGGTTGCCCGAGACTTGCGGGTAGCGATACGCAATGAACTGGGCCGAAACGGCTCCAGTCAGTGCCAGGAATGAGATGACGCCAAGATAACGCACTTTGGACCTCTTTGCTGGTCCACTTGCCAGGTGTGTGCCAATCGGCCGGATTGAGGCTAATTACAGCAATTGCACGAGCCTTCGTCTTCGCACTACTTTTCTCGTTTCACAAATCGCTTGTTTACGATCGTTGCTGGTTCCATGCGACCGCGGATGTCCACTTCGCACGCGGTGTTGAGAGGGATGGAACTGTCCACAAAGGCGAATCCGATCCCACAATCCAGGACCACGGAGAAGACGCCGCTGCAAACTTCGCCAACTTCATTTCCACCGACGTAGACCTTCATTCCTGGACTGAGCAAGCGCTTGGAGTCCAACTTGATTCCATGCAATTTCTTGGGTGTTCCCTCGGCACGGGCGCGGTTAATGATGTCCGACCCAATGAAAGACTTGGTTTTGCTAATAACCCAACCAAGACCGGCGGCGATTGGGCTGAGGTCATCGTTCAGTTCATGGCCGTAGAGTGGTAAGCCTGCCTCCACCCGTAAAGCATCCCGAGATGCTAGTCCACAGGGAACCACTCCCAATTCCACGAGCTCATGCCAAAGTGTAGCGGCTTCATCTGCTCCGCAAATCAGTTCATACCCGTCTTCTCCGGTATAGCCGGACCGGCAGCACATGCAGTCCACGCCGCCAATTTGAGCTTGGACGACGCCGAACATGGCCGCGTTCGTTATCTCTTCAAACGCATCGGAGTGTTCTGCCAACAGTCCAACGGCGCGCGGGCCCTGAACAGCGATCATCGCGGTCTCGTTAGTCTCGTCTTTGATCTCCACCCCAAAGGAGTTCTGCTTCAGCATCCAATTGACATCTTTTTGATGGTTGGAAGCGTTCACGACCATCGCATACTTGTTTGCCTCCAGGCGGTACACAATGATGTCGTCCACGCAGCCCCCTTGATCGTTTGGTAGGAGCGAATATTGTCCAGTGTTGTCGGTGAGCTTGCTGACATCGTTCGCCGTAATGTGCTCGAGATACTCGAAGACGCGATCACCCTTAAGGACTAGCCTTGCCATGTGGCTGACATCGAACATGCCAGCCGCCTCTCGGACGGCTTTATTCTCCTGGATGACGCTGGCATATTGAATCGGCATCTCCCATCCCGCGAATGGCACCATCCGCCCTCCCGCCTCAATATGGCAGTCGTACAAAGGGGTTCGTAGAGTTTCGGCGGTCATGGGTTGATTGTACCGGCGACCTACGATTAAGGAACCGTCCGGCAGTGGGTTGGAGTCCGTGATGCAGAGGTGAAATCCATGCCACAGGGCAATAAGAGCAAGTACACAGATAAGCAGAAACGGCAAGCTGAGCACATCGAAGAGAGTTACAAGGATGAGGGCGCTTCAGACAAGAAGGCAGAACGAATTGCGTGGGCAACCGTCAACAAGCAGGACGGCGGCGGCAAACGCGGTGGATCAGGAACGAAATCCAAGTCCAAATCCTCCTCCAGCACGCGCAGCCGCGGAGAGTCAAAGAGTAGAAATCGAAGCGAAGCGGCAAAGAAAGGTTGGGAAACAAGGCGTAAACGGGAAGGCCGCAGTTAAACTGGCGGCATGAGCAGATCTTTCCTCATTCCAGACGGACTATCCGACTACATCGAATCCAGTTGGCTTAGGGAAGATCCCGTGTTGCGAGACCTCCGGGAAGAAACTTCAAAACTAGAAAATTCCGCGATGCAGATCGGCCCGGACCAGGGGCAATTCATGGCGCTCTTGGTTCGGGCGATTGGCGCCAGGCGGTGCCTGGAAATCGGCGTATTCACCGGCTACAGCTCCACCGTCGTTGCGATGGCCCTCCCAGATGACGGGAAGATCATCGCGTGCGACGTCAGTGAGGAGTTCACCAATGTCGCGCGTCGATATTGGGAGAAGGCCGGAGTTGCCAACAAGATTGAACTTCGGCTTGGACCGGCATCTGAAACCCTCGACGCGATCTTGGAATCGGGAGGCGCGGAGACCTTCGATTTTGCCTTCATAGACGCGGACAAGCCAAACTATCTAGCCTATTACGAAAGGGTGCTTTCTTTGGTTTGCAAAGGCGGATTGATTGCGATCGATAACGTTTTGTGGAGTGGCAAAGTGGCGGATTTATCCGTTTTGGATGAACAGACGTTGGCGATTCGGCAGGTCAACGAACACCTCCACAAGGACGATCGGATCGACCTTTGCTTGGTCCCTATCGGAGATGGCCTTACAGTAGCGCGCAAGCGATGACGCTTTTTGCCCTCGGGGTCGCGGCAATGGTAATTGGACAATCCTCGGTGATTCCGCCGGTTATGTCAAAGCGGGCGATTTCTCCCCCTGCACATTTGCCGGGAAAGTCGATCGATCTTTATGGAGATGGGAAATACACACTTTTCATTCCTGATTCCTGGCAGCCGGTCGATCGTCCGGCGATCACGGTGCATTTTCACGGGGCGGCCTGGTTCGCGATCGAGGAACATTTGCGGCGGGGCCTCAAAGAGCCCTTGCTTGGAATCTACTTGGGAGAAGGATCGTCGGTTTACCAGAAGCCGTTCGAGGATCCCGAACGTTGGCCGGTCTTGCTATCGCATGTCATTGCAGAACTTGGCGGGAAATCGATTTCTCGAGTCGACATGACGAGTTTCAGCGCAGGGTATGGCGCGGTGAGAGAATTACTGAAACAACCTGGTCCGATTGCGATCATCCATCGACTAGTGCTTGCGGATTCCATGTACGCATCCTTTACATCCGATGGCGATCACACGCCGCTGTCTGCCCAGATTAATCCGTACGTCGAATTTGCAAAGTTGGCGATAGAGGGGAAGAAGGAGTTTGTCGTGACTTGCTCACAGGTGACAACTGAAAC
This sequence comes from Fimbriimonadaceae bacterium, assembly GCA_035248525.1. Classification (GTDB taxonomy): domain Bacteria; phylum Armatimonadota; class Fimbriimonadia; order Fimbriimonadales; family Fimbriimonadaceae; genus 55-13. Next base: position 6,142 of record DATFHI010000158.1, read on the forward strand.
CTACGCCAACTCTGCCGCTTGCGCTGAGGAATTGGTGAAAAAGCTAGGCGGCCGACTAATGCTTGCCGACCCTACGCTTCCACCGACTCGAGGCAAGGATTTTCCGCTCTTATCCCGTTTTGATTCCGTCGGATTCCACGTTTGGGCATACGGCGGCACCGATGCCATGGCGCACATGACGCATCCGCGACACATCGCAGACATTTGGCGCGCCTTGGATGAGAAGCGGTCTTAGCCCATATTGTAAATAGAATAGGGATCCCAGCCCGGATCCTTTGTGAGCCGTAGCATAGCCATCTGGCCAACGTGATAGTAATCATGGGCGGGAAGGAACGCTGAGGCGTGCTTTTCCCAACCATTTGAACTCAGGGCGGCAGCGGAAGCGCGGCCGCGCAACTCCATAACTTCGTTCCAAAGCGCCGGCCACTCGGTGGTCGAAGGAGTATATGTGCCCCATTCATGCTTTCCGCCCGAGGTTTCGGTAATGACGGCGGTGTAACACTCTCCAAGATGAGTGGCGATCTCGCGAGGAGTCATTGCATGCTCAGTTAATCGCTCGTCGAGGGAAGAGTCCACCCCTTCGAACACCTTATTCAGTTGGAATTCGGCATCGTCGATCTGGTACTTCAGCAACTCGTTTGTGGTCATCGTAATTGCCATTATCACTTATCCTGAAACAAATGTCTGCTGTTTCCTTCCGCGCATTAGAAACTGTAACCTGCCCGAATGAAGTCTGAAACCGAGTATTTAACTTTCCACACCGCGGAGAGAGAAGAGTTTGTCTGCATCACTGAAGAGGTTTCTGCGGTCGTGGAGCGATCTGGAATTCTGGAAGGCTTTTGCTTGGTCAGCGCAATGCATATCACCGCGGCAATTTATGTAAACGACTTGGAATACGGACTGATCGAGGATATCAAGGAATGGCTGCGCGGCCTGGCTCCAACCAAAAACTATCGGCATCATCGTACCGGCGAAGATAACGGCGAAGCTCATTTAAAAAACCTCATACTTCATCACCAAGTCATATTGCCAATTACTGCCGGACGCTTGGACCTTGGACCATGGCAACAGGTGTTCTATGCGGAATTTGACGGACAGCGCCGCAAGCGCGTCGTAGTAAAGGCCATCGGCGAATAGCTAGAACTTAAACCCGACAGAAACAAAAAACGCGGTCGGAGAGGGTCCAAAAATGGCGCTCCCCTCCACGTACATGCTGTTCGGCAAGTCTGCGCCAACCAGCACCTTCAACCCCAAACCGCTGCTGTGATCTCCATCTTTGCTGGTGAACCAAAACGTCGGTCCGATCCCGGCGTAGCTGAGGGGGAATGACTTCACGCCGAGTACGGAGATGGCGTTGCCGCGCTTGCCCTTACCGAAATCGCTAGGGTTCCCCCAGACTTCGCCATCCACTCGAATCGCGGGAAGCGGAGCGAAAGGAATCCGAAAGGTCACATCTGCTCCCAGCCCAACCATCGTGCGATCCCAGTTACCCAGGCTTGCGCGGATTCCAATCCTTGGCTTTTCCGGCAAGGGGAGCGATTGGGCTCCTACAATGGAGACCGCACAAATGGCGAGGGCGGATGCGCCGGCTTTTAAACTCATACGTACCTAGACGAGAGAATTGGCAGGTTAAGCCGATGCCATAATCTCCCCTGAAATGACTTACAAGGTCGCCGTCCTTCCCGGCGACGGCATCGGACCCGAAGTAACCGCCGAAGCCGTCAAGGTGCTTAAAGCTCTCAGTTCGGACTTCACCTTCGAAGAAGCGTTGGTCGGCGGAGCCGCATACGACGACGGCGGTCATCCGTTACCCGCTTCGACTTTGGATTTGTGCCGAAAGGCGGATGCGGTCTTGTTTGGCGCAATTGGAGGTCCAAAATGGGACAAAGTCCAACCGGTGACCTTGCGACCGGAGATCGGCGCATTGCTTCCTTTGCGCAGTGAATTGAACCTATACGCGAATATCCGGCCGGCAAAGACCTTGAGTGCCTTGGCTTCGGCGAGTCCTTTGAAAGGCGACCAGGCAATGATCGATCTGATCGTCATGCGCGAGCTCACGGGCGGTATCTATTTCGGGCAACCACGCGAACGCCAAGGCGACCGAGCGATCGATACATGCGTGTATTCCAAACCGGAGATCGAGCGTATTGCCCACCAGGCGTTTCGAGTCGCGGAAAAGCGGAATAAGGACGTGGTGAGCGTCGACAAAGCAAATGTGCTGGAGACCTCGAGGTTGTGGCGTGAAGTGGTTACGGATGTTGCCAAGCAGTATCCCAACATCAAGTTGAGCCACATGCTCGTGGATAACTGCGCGATGCAGTTGGTGCGGAACCCGCGGCAGTTCGACGTGATCCTGACGGAGAACATGTTTGGCGATATCCTGAGCGATGAGGCCTCGATGATCACCGGTTCGTTGGGACTCCTTCCAAGCGCGTCCATGAGCGATCCCCGTGGCGAGCGGCCATTTGGGCTGTATGAACCAATCCATGGTTCCGCGCCCGATATCGTCGGGCAACAAAAGGCGAATCCCTTGGCGGCAATTCTAAGCGCGGCGATGATGTTACGATTCACATTTGGCGATTTGGAGTCTGCCGAACGAATTGAAAAAGGCGTAGAAAAAGCCCTGGAGTCCGGCTTACGAACGGCGGATATCGCCGAGCCTGGATCTAACCTGGTCAGCACCTCGGAGATAGGAGATGCGGTGGTCGCAAACCTTTCGTAGCCATGCCTGAATTAGTCGACAACCCACTTGGAATTCAACTGGAAGAATCGAGTCTTGAAGGATTCGGAGGATTTCCAAATGCTCTGTACCTGATAAATGTGACCGGGGAAAAGTTCGCCGCCAACTGCGCAACCCTTCACGACGGCCAAACGGTAAACGGCCTCGCTACCTTTCCAGATCCAGACGAGGCCACAACGTATATGGGATTGCTGGCGGGATTGTCGGGCGACATTGTCAAGAAGACCTTTGAGGAAGCTCGGGCGATCGCCATCTCAAAACCGACCCTGTCATGTCTTTTTCTGTTCGTTGACGGCCACATCGCCGATGTCCATTGGATCCGGTGAAACAATCTGAAGACGGAAACGTCCGAATGGTTATGAGGTTCACTGCCGCACTGGTTTGCATTCTCCTCGCTGGAATCTGCTCGGCGCAAGTTCCGGTTTTGCGCCTTCGGAAGCAACCGGTGCGCATACCCGTGCGGCACGCGGATCCTTGGGCAGTAAAAACCATGCTCGAAGGTGGGCAATTGCAATTTCCCGAGCTCTCGACGATTCTCGCGCTAATGGGTCAGACACCTCCGGCCAGTGGCGGAGGAACGTCTTTGATCGAAGACGGCAAGCTAATCGTAAATCCGTCCGACAACAGCTTGTGGTTTATTCCGAATAACTAGCCGCCGCCTTTGCCGTGGCCCTTTCCGCCACCCTTGCCCTTAGCGCCACCTGAATTGCCCTTGGACTTCGTTTGAGTCTGGTTGCCCTTGCCGTGCTGAACGGTGCTCTTACCTTTGGCCTTCGTTAGATGACTGGTAGCAGTTTTGGTGTGGCTCGACTTCTTGACGGATTTGCCGTGGGCGGCAGTTGATTTTCCTTTAGTAACTTTGTTAGTGGAGCTATGGCTGGTTGGACGATCCCATTTGACTTGTTTTGCTGCCTTTCGCCAGTTTGAGAAACTGGTTTTGTACGTCTTAGCGGTGGTGTTCCAACTGTGGCTCTTTCGATAGTTGTCGAAAACTTCGGAAGGCTTTCGGCCACTGGAGCGACAGATGATTACTGTGCTCAGCACGTCGGGATTTCTCGCCCCACGACGTCGGATAGCGTCCAACTCCGACTCTGGAACACCATAACGCCTTGAACAAACGTCATCCCAAAACTCATCGCGATCGAAGTAGCCTTGATGGCGCAGTTTATTAAATGTTCCCGGGTGCATGCCAATCCGATGGGCGATTTCGCCCCAACCCAGCCCGGATTCCCGTAGGTGATGTACAGTCGGATATGGCTCGTCGCCATATTCGCTCATCACATATTCGGGGGCCATGTCCCAGACGTCCTCTTGTGGGCTCCTGGCGATTTGCCATATGTCTTCCCAGTCGATTCCCAACCGGTCGCCGAGAAGCTGGGCGGCGATGAGCTCAAGGTCGGATTGCGCGGGCGACAGCGCGGGCAATCCAAAGGCGCAAAGGATGGCTAAAAGTAGGCTTTTCTTCATGCGAACTCCAAGTAAGTCCCTAGACTAAAGAAAATGAGGCCCGGTTTCCCGGGCCTCAGGACTTGGTCGATCGGTGGCCTTAGCTAAGTGCAACCGGATCAATCGTGGTTGCTTGGTTTGCTTCAACTACGACTCCAGTTACTTGAGCCGTCTTTGTCACCGTACCGTCTTCGCTTGTCCACGTGAAGTTCAAGGTGTAGGTGCCTGGTAACAGCGCCCAAATGGTGAAGGTTCCATCAGTCATCGAGGCGGACGTATTCACTTCTGTTCCGACCGGATAACTTTCGCCCGCTTCGTAGACGGCGGAGACGTGTACGTTATTGAGCGGGTCCGTACCGTCCGTCGCGCTGCCCACAATGGTGCCAGAAATAGTCTTCACAACCCCGACCAAAACGGGTTGCAACTTGTACTGGCCGCTTCCGGTCTTCGTCAGCGACTTGTCGACGTTGAAGTCGAGAAGCAAGGTCTGGACACCACCGGATTCCAGATCGGCATCGATGTTTACCTTAACCCCGGTCTGGGCTGCGCTGGGAATAGTGACGTCATGAGTCCCTTCCGAATCGGTGACCGTGGCCGAGGAGGGGAATAATCGAATTTGCGTGTAATGACCTGAGGGAAGAGTTGCAGAACCAAGGAGCATGTCCTGGTCGGTCAAATTCATAAGGTCGACGGATTCGTCGGCGAGCGGGATCTCGATCCATTGGCTGCCAACGTGGGCTTCAAGCTTACTGAATGTAACATTGATCGCAGTGATCGTCGGGTCTGGAGCGTCGGACAGGCGAACATTGAATGTTCCGCTGCCAGTGCCTGTTCCGTTACCTCCACCGCCTCCTCCGCATCCTAAAAGCATCAACGATGCGGCGGCGAAAACGGCGAGAATTCTTGTTAAGTTCATGTCCCCTTTTCTTAACTCCTGAGTATAGGTTAACCGGGATAGACGACGGTTATCGTCGAATAGGTTCCGCTACTCTATCATTGATCACCTGCCAACAGTAACTGTTTCTATGAATTTGGAAGAGTTCGAATTTCCAGGCCGGCGTCAACAATCGCCTTTTTTAAATCGCGGATTCGATAATTCCCATCGTGCACGATGCTTGCCACGAGCACGGCGTCCGCCCTTCCAACCTGCACTGCTTCGATTAGGTGGGCCGGATTACCCGCCCCCCCGCTGGCGATAACCGGAATGGAGACCGCATTGCTGACCTTTTGGGTTAACTCGAGGTCGTATCCAGTCTGAGCGCCGTCGGCATCCATGCTGGTTAACAAAATCTCTCCGGCTCCCTGGGCTTGCAGTTCTTTTGCCCAGTCCACGGCGTCCATCGCTGTGTCATGTCTGCCGCCATGGGAAAAGACCGACCATCCGGTTGATGAGCGGCGAGCGTCGATGGCCCCCACGATGCATTGCGAGCCAAATGCTTCGGCGGCCTGCCGGACAAATTCCGGATTGGCGATTGCCGCAGAATTCAAGCTGACCTTATCCGCTCCGGCTTTCAAGACATCGCGAATGGTAGCGAGATCTCTTATCCCACCGCCAACGGTAAACGGAATAAACACCTGCTCGGCAACGCGTTCGGCGAGGTCGATGACGGGAGCCCGGGAGTCCGATGAGGCGGTGATATCCAGAAATACGAGCTCATCCGCACCTTCCGCGTCGTAAAACCTGGCCAACTCGACCGGGTCCCCCGCATCTCGAAGACCCCGGAATTGAATGCCCTTAACAACTCGGCCATCCTGAATATCGAGGCAGGGAATAACGCGAATAGACGTCAACTGCTCTGCACCCGGAGAATGCGAACGGTGGATTTTCCATCTTTCGGCACCGATAGGATCAATCGGAATAAGTCGCTGAAGGATTCGACTTCGACTTGTTCCTGAAACTGTTCGGCAGTCCACAAACGCTTGGCGGCCTCTTCGATTAGTCCGCTCACGAGAAGCCGCTCATCACTATGTACATCTGCGCTGACCAACTCGGCGAGGCCCTTCTTGATCATTCCCCGGGTTTCCACATGACCGCCTTCAGGCTCTCGATGCCAAACGGTATTCAGGTGGAGTTCCGGCCGCCGGGCGTTGGAATCGCGCAATTCAGACTGCAGCTCTTCTCGGGTGAATAGCCTTTCGGCATTGACGTCGAACACCGCTAACCCATCGGCCAACTTGCAATAGGCATAAGCCAGATAAGGCAAAAGTTGAAGATGAGCGTCGGACTTCAGGGGCGATTCGCTAAGATATCGAATTTTCACGACCGCTTGGGATTCCGCCATCTTCTCCAACAATTCGGCGGTGGGCTCGATATGCTCATCGAACAGATCTGGCCGGAACACATGGGGGTTCTTGGATCGCAATATAAGCGCGATATGGAGCCGAATGTCGCTAAAGAGCAGTCCTTCTTGCGGTCCTACCGGGCTGTTTCCCTGCAAGACCAGCGACATGATATCGTCCTGCTTGGGTAGCTTTTCACCGGGAATGTAAACCCAGTACTCACACACTGCGAGGAACTTTGATTTGCGCCGCCGGTCGAACCAAAGAGTAAGGATATAAGCGATAAAAACGCCTGCGGCCAGACCGACCACGAATGCGTTCATGGACCTTCACCAGAAAGCCACCGTTCCACAAGGCGCATCTCTTCAGCTTCTTGGATAAGCGGGATACAGAGGTCGCAAAGGCCGGCTTCATTGACTCCTCTTCGTCGGCAAAGAAGACAGGAGTTTGTGCGTCGAGCGCTCATCACCATGGACCTGCGACTAAGCGCAAACTTTAATTGGTTTCGGGGGATCCCTTCGGAGTTGAGCCGCTCCACATGCGAAGTTTACATTGGGGGTGGGTTACAAAGCGCAGACCCCTCCCAATTTCTGGAAGGGGTCTGGAGGGACTCGCTATTGAAGTCTAGCGGCCGCGGCCACGCCCTCCGCGATCGTCGTCATCGCTCGAGCCTCGGCCGTTTCGGCTTTCCCAGCCCTTACGAGCGGCTTCTGAGTGACCTTGCGCATCGACATGCCAACCGCGTCCATCGTCGTCATCCCGGCCTCGGGAGGAACTGCGACCGCCACGGTCGTCATCGTCTCGGCTGCTCCGAGAAGAGCCTCGTCCTCCTCGATCGTCATCGTCATCGCGACCGCGGGATGAACCGCCTCGGCTTCCACCGCGATCATCTCGATCATCCCAACCGCGCCGAGCCGCTTCGGAATGTCCACGGGAGTCGCCGTGCCATCCGCGACCATCATCGTCGTCGCGACCTCGCGACGAGCTTCGGCCACCGCGATCGTCGTCATCTTCGTAGCGTGAACTGCCTCGAGACGAGCCCTGGCTTCCGCCCCGGTCGTCTCGATCTTCCCAACCACGTCGAGCCGCTTCGGAATGTCCACGGGAGTCGCCGAACCACCCTCGGCCTTCATCATCTCCGCGTCCGCGTGAGGAGCTTCGCCCACCGCGATCGTCGTCGTCCCGGCTGCTTCGGGAAGAGCTTCTTCCACCGCGGTCGTCGTCGTCTCGGCCACGAGATGAGCTTGAACCGCCACGGTCGTCGCGATCTTCCCAACCGCGTCGAGCCGCTTCGGAATGTCCACGTGAGTCGCCGTGCCATCCGCGACCATCGTCATCGTCGCGACCTCGCGACGAGCTTCGGCCACCTCGATCGTCATCGACGTCCCGGCTGGTTCGGGAAGAGCTCCTTCCGCCGCGATCATCGTCGTCGTCGCGACCGCGGGATGAACTGCCTCGGCTGCCGCCGCGATCATCACGATCTTCCCAACCGCGTCGTGCGGCCTCGGAATGGCCTCGAGGATCGCCGTGCCAGCCTCGGCCGTCATCATCGTCGCGTCCACGAGCAGAAGATCGCCCACCGCGATCGTCGTCGTCTCTTCCACGGTTGGATGATCGGCCGCCTCGGTCATCATCATCTCGATCTCGGGAACGGCTGCCTCCACGGTCATCGTCGCTGGTGAAGCGGCCGTACTCGTCGCGCTCTCTTTCCGATGTTCTCATTGATTTCTCCTTATTGGCGGATTGACTACCGCCCCGGTTAGATTGGGGTCCATCCTCAGGTTCGGCAACGTCACCGGAAAGCGGTTGACTGGCGACCAAAGAGGAAAGCTTGCGGGCTGTGTTCTTCTCCTCATCCAAGGTCTGGTCGATCAGGTCCAGATGGTCTTGAAGTCCTAAAGAAACGGCCATAGAAAGGAGGGAACTGTAACCAGAGATTTCGTAGTGCTCTACTTTTCGAGCGGCTCCGATAATCGCTAAGTCACGCAGTGGACCCTCCTCGACCTGACTTACGAGCTTTGTGCCCTCTTGAAGCAAGCCCTTCATGCCCTTGCATTCGGTGTTGTCAGGTTCATGTCCAAGCATTTCCATGGCTTGCACGAGACGATCTCGCTGGACTTCCGTCTGTTGTCGATGTAGTTCCAGCGACCTCTTCAACTCCTCCGACGAGGCCATTTCGGCCACTTTCGGTAGGGCAGTTAAGATTTGCTTTTCTGCACTTAAGAGGTCTCGCACTTCGTGCAAGTAAAGTTCGTCGAGTTGTTTGACCGCCATTGCCTTTTCCAAGTAAACGTTGCCGGGGACGGACCCACGGTGCTTACTCGGACTAGGGAAGTGATTTTTGCCGTTCGCTTAATAACGAGCCATTTTTCTGAAAATCTTGAGGGGGTGAAGATTAGGCAAACAATGGGGGCCGATAAACGCTGTGAACGAATAGAGTGAGGACCGCTATCATTGAAAGCTCGGGGTCTGGTCCTTCTATGTGGAATTGGCTCAAAGCTCCCCGGCGAGAGTCTGAATCTTTCCAGACTTCGACGCGCTCCGCTAAAGGATTGCCCACGTGATCGAGGCCAATCACTCGAGCATCCAGAACGGAAAGTTTCACGTACGGAAATTTTGGTGTGAATAGGAGCGGAATCTCTTTTCCTGGCGGCCTTACTTCGAAAATCCATCCGGGATGCTCAAAATTCTTATCAGATGAGAATAGCCAATACTCGTAAAGAAGGTCAATAGGGGTTATAACGTACGGTCTACCTTTGAACGGGAGGAGTTGCAGGCGTCTATCTCCGAAGAATCGTGTATTTTCGGTGACCAACTCGAGCCGATGAGCATATGCCCCCGCAATGAACTTGCCTAACTGCCGATCATACAGCGCAGCATGACAATCCTTCCATCTGTCATCGCTCCGCGGCGCGCGGAAGGACTCGAACCTGGGCGACTCCTCGATCACCTCATGGGCACCCTGATTCCGTGCGCATCCGCAAACTCCTGAGCTGCCGGATAGCCTGCATCCACATGGCGAATGACGCCCATGCCCGGGTCGCTAGTTAGCACTCTCTCGAGACGGCGAGCGGCTTCATCGGTGCCATCGGCCACAACCACCATTCCGGCGTGCTGGGAATAGCCAATTCCGACTCCGCCCCCGTTGTGAATTGAAACCCAAGAGGCGCCGGCCGCAGTGTTGACCATGGCATTGAGCAGTGCCCAATCTGCAACCGCATCAGATCCATCGATCATAGATTCCGTCTCCCGGTTTGGAGAGGCTACCGACCCGCAGTCCAAGTGGTCTCGGCCGATGACGATCGGCGCCTTCACTTGGCCCGATTTCACCAGATCGTTCATCGCGAGGCCCATTTTCGCGCGGTCGCCATATCCCAGCCAGCAGATGCGAGCGGGAAGGCCTTGGAACTTGATTTTTGGCGCGGCATTCTCCATCCATCTGCGTAGAGTCGGGTCATTCGGGAAGAGTTCTAAGGCCAGGCGGTCCGTTGCATAGATGTCCTCCGGATCGCCGGAAAGCGCTGCCCACCGGAATGGACCCTTACCCGTGCAAAACAGCGGCCTGATGTACTCCGGCACAAACCCTTTGATATCGAACGCTCGTTCGCAACCCGCCTCCTGGGCAAACGCACGGATATTGTTGCCATAGTCGAAAGTGATCGCTCCCATTGCCTTCAATTCCAACATGGCTTGGACATGCGTGGCCATCGATGCCTTGGACAAGCGAACATATTCCTCTGGATTGTCCGACCTAAGCTGAGCAGCCTCATTTAATGAGAGGCGAGCAGGAACGTATCCATTTAGGGGATCGTGGGCGGAGGTCTGATCGGTGAGCACGTCTGGGACGATCTGTCGCTCCACCATCACTGGAAGCACTTCCGCACAATTGCCCACCAAACCAACGGACTTTCCAACCTGGTCGTGAAGCATTTCCAGTGCGTCGTCTAGCGAATAGGCGATTTCGTAGCAGTACCCGGTATCCAGCCGCTTTTGAATTCGCTTTTCATCGACATCTATTCCGAGGAAGTTGGCTCCATTCAAAGTCGCCGCCAAAGGCTGAGCGCCGCCCATGCCGCCCATTCCTCCGCTGACCACAAGTTTGCGTTTGAGCGAGCCTCCGAAATGACGGTCGGCGCAGGCCGCGAATGTCTCATAAGTGCCTTGCACGATGCCTTGGGAACCGATGTAAATCCATGATCCGGCCGTCATCTGGCCATACATCATCAATCCCTTTCGCTCGAGCTCATTGAAATGCTCCCAGTTCGACCACTTACCGACCAGGTTGGAGTTGGCAATCAAAACTCGAGGGGAATCCGTTGTAGTTCTGAACACTCCAACTGGCTTGCCCGACTGGATTAGCAGCGTTTCGTCGTTGGCGAGCTCCTTAAGCGCCCCTACGATGGCGTAGAAGCAGTCCCAGTTCCGCGCAGCCTTTCCGGTGCCACCGTAAACGATCAGTTCGTCGGGATTTTCCGCAACCTCGGGATCGAGGTTGTTCATAAGCATTCTTAGGGCGGCTTCTTGAACCCATCCCCGGCATGACAGTTCGGAGCCTCGCGGGGCGCGCACCACCGTTGGCGTCTGCATGGGCAAAGTTTACTTGCCGCAACTAAGTCTGAACACTGGGACCTTGGTCGGGGAAGCTGCAAGAGAGCTTAGGATATTGCGGCCCGCTTAATAAGTAACTTGTTAAAACGAACCTTGTGCGTTCGCCCGCCCGTGTCAAATGTAATGGTTCCAGACCAGTCTGGGCTAGCCGCCATTCGCATCCACTAGCGGGGCGGCTTTTTTCTTGTCCCAGTATATCAACCCCCTCGTGGGGCTTAGGGGTTGGGGCAGCAGGTGCGTACCCAAGAAGTTTTACGTCGGATTTCGGCGAATATTGCGGAAATATGCCAGCTCTTCCGTTTATTTACCGATTCCATGGTGATTTGGTATAGGATAGATTACACGACAGGGGAGGTCGTGCCTGCGACGAAGAAGTAGTGGGGCTTACGTCGAAGGGATCGGGAAACGCTAAACGATTTCTCGGCTTTTGGGGGACTGCCTATGGCAAAAAATAACCACTACGTGAATGGGTTTCTTATCCAAACGCGGCGCAACGACGAGGGAGAAATCGTTGCCAAGATCGATCTCCAGGGGAAAGTGATGCTGGGTATGTTGAGGGAGGGGAAAATGGTGCCATTCACTCCCCATGACCAATTCGAAGATTCGATCGAGGCGCCCACTCCTGAACAACTCCTTGCCATGAAGCATGCCGCGTTCCTACACAGCGATGACTAGTCGGTAGGATTGGAGACATCATTTCCAGGAAGAATGTCTCGGGCCGCCCGTATTCCAAACACCTCCACATCCACTCCTGGCGAATAGCACATGTGGACAAAGGGGCGTTCTGGCAAACCGTTCGCTGCGAGCAAGTTTTCCTCTTCATCGACCAGCTGAATGCTCCGCAATTCATACGGATGGTGATGCACGATGCCGGTGAAGAGGCCACCTGGTCGGTTTGCATAAAGCAGGTACCGCTCGATAAGGAAGAATTCCAAGGTTCCGGGTTTGGACTCTGGAAGAGGCGATCCAAGCTCGACTCGGATGTCGTGGCCGGCGCCATCCGACTTCCTTTTTGCCAAGTAATGAATGGATTCCCTCTCGCGCCTGACTTCCATTTCCGACAAGAAATAGGGCAAACCAAAGAACTTACGCGCTCCCCAGACGGCCAGCCGATTGGCGGCGTCCAGACTGAAGAACCAAACGCCAGGCATGATTCCGTCTTGGTGAACATAGGTGCGGACGTTGGTTTCCGGGAATGTGTGAAAGCCTGGAAGCGGCGGAGCGAAGGGAAAGCGGATTCCAGTCATCCAGAAGGGAACCAGCCCGACCCAAGCCATACCATCAAAGGTGTCGACCGTAAGCCCTGCGGGGAGCATTCCTTGGATGACGGAAGGCTCGATGGGGAAGTGCAGAAAGCTGAGATCCCGCCATTTGTGGAGCATGGCGCGGCCATGGCTGGGTCGGGCGTGAAGGGCGAATTGCAGTTCGGGGTCGAGCAAGCTACCCAAGCTGCGCCTTCCATTCCGCAAATGCGGCTTGAGCGCTTTCGATCTTTTTCGCGCGCTTCACGCCCTTGTCTCGGGCTGGCTCAATCGGTTCCGGGAACAGACCCCAATTGATGTTCATGGGTGCGAATTCCCGCTCGGTGGAATCTTGCAGGTGGCTGACCAGCGAACCAAGCGCGGATGCTCTTGATGGAGGCGTGGACTCTTTCCCCTGGATTCTTGCCAAAACATTCAGGCCAACGTAGATTCCCATCGCGGCGGACTCCACATATCCTTCGACTCCAGTTAGCTGGCCGGCTACAAAAATGCGTTCAGCTCCCTTTAGACTCAGGTCAGGATTTAATGCCTGGGGAGCATCCAGATAGGTGTTGCGATGGATCACCCCATATCGAACAAATTCCGCGTTCTCAAGTCCGGGAACCATCCGAAA
>DATFHI010000159.1:0-5556 GCA_035248525.1 Fimbriimonadaceae bacterium
TGGCAGACCGAGCCCAGAGACTTGGATTAAAAGTCAGGCGCTTGAATTCTAGCGACGTTGAAGCATTGGAGCCATCCACGTCCATTCGGGCGGCGGGTGGGGTGCACTTCCTGGATGACTGCCATCTCGATCCCGGCGCGCTGGTACGGGAATTAAAGAACCAGTTACAAGCAGCAGGGTTGGAGTTTCGATATGGAGAACCGGTTACCGGATTCGCCAAATCTGGAAATCGTATCGCCGCCGTTAAAACCCCAAGAGGAGAGTTCAGCTTCGACCACGTTGTCGTCGCGGGAGGATCCTGGTCCGGTTGGTTGACCAAGTGGATGGGTTTTCGCATGCCGCTACAGGGAGGCAAGGGGTACAGCGTGGATATTCCACGAACTCCATTGCCCGAGCATTGCTACATTTTGGTCGAGGCCAGGATCGCGGTGACTCCGATCGCGGGCAAGCTTCGATTCGCCGGCACCATGGAGATCGTTGGCGATGATCTATCCATCAATTCCGCCCGATATCGTGGACTCTTGGACTCCATCCCGACATACATGCCGGACTTCAGTCCGGGCGACTTCCAGGATCTCACGCCGTGGTCTGGACTCCGACCATGCAGCGCAGATGGTTTGCCGTATCTTGGACGTCCGGAAAGGATCGAGAATGTGGTTGTCGCCACCGGGCATTCCATGATGGGCATCAGCCTCGCCCCGGTTAGCGGGAAGATCGTGGCTGACCTGATCCAGGGGGAGAAGCCGCCTGTCGATTTGGAAACATTGCGGCCTGACCGGTTTGGATAGCGGCTGGATTAACCAATTCGTCATGATTTAGCCATGGACCTTGGAATCAGTGGAAAGATTGCGATGGTGGCGGCGGCGAGCAAGGGGATTGGCCTCGCCACTGCCAAAATGCTGGCCAACGAAGGTTGCCAGGTTTCGATTTGCGCCCGGAATGAAGCTCATCTGGAGGAAGCCGCGGCTTTTATCGGACATGAAACTCGCAGCTATTGCGTGGACGTGAACGATGCTGACGATCTTGCGTGGTGGCTAGAGCAAACCCAATCCGATTTAGGGGCGCCGGAAATCCTTATTACCAATACCGGGGGACCTCCGGCGGGAATTTTCACCCAAATGACGGATGAACAGTGGCAGACCGGATTTGACAGCACCCTAATGAATGTTGTCCGTCTGGTTCGGCTGGTTGCTCCGGGTATGCAGGCTTCCGGATTCGGTCGCATTGTCCACATCACGAGTCTCGTGGCCATGGAACCATCCGCCATGCTGCCCATTTCATCCACGTTGCGCTCCGGATTGCTTGCCCTTACACGTCTGCAATCGACCGAACTCGCCAAAAGAGGCATTACTGTGAACTGCGTTTTGCCCGGTCACACGCTGACCGACCGTCAACGACACCTTGCCGAGATTCGAGCTGAGAACGAAAGCATCACGCCGGATGAGGCCCTTGCTCGCCAAGGGGCGGAGGTGCCGATCGGCCGACTCGCGACTCCCGAGGAGATTGCCGCCGCAGTTGTGTTTCTCGCGTCCGTACCGGCTGCGTACATTTCCGGCACCAGTCTGTTGGTGGATGGCGGACTAGTTAAAGGTTATTGAAGAATTTGGGTGCTGAGCCGTTGGACTTCGCGGTCCACATCCGACCCCGGCGGCGCATATTCCTGGGCCAGGTACAGCGCGCTGCGGACGTCTGACCTTAGGTAACTGTCGTCCTGATTCATTTCCCAAGCCAGGTTGTAGTAGGCAATGGCCGCCTGCTCGGCATAATTTCGCTGGTCTCCCGGGTTGGCCTCATGCGCAACGGCGCTGCGCCAAGATTCTGCTGATTGTTCCCAAAGGCTGACGCGGGTTCGGAGGTCCGGTTCCGATTGCGCGCGTCGACTGTACAACGCTCCAAGGTTCGTGTACAGAAGCCCGTTGTCCGGATCGAGGTCGACGGCAGATTGGAAATAGCTCTCGGCATTCACCAAATCGCCCTGGGCCAACGCCGCTTTGCCCGCCATTTCGTGGAGAGCCGCTAGATTGGCTTTTGCTTCCTTCCGCTGGACTTCACCCTTCAGCTTCGGGATAAGCGACTGCAGTTCTCGAATCTGCACGTCGATTGGCTTAGACTTATCGAGACCTTGAATCTGCCGGACGACTTCCGCATCCGTCCGTTGGTTAGCCGTACCCTCCAATGCTTTGCTCAATCCGTTGATACCGACCAAGATGAGCGCAAACAAGGACCCCATGATGATGAGCGAGACAAACAGCTTTCCGAAGAATTGCTTCGTTTCCGGTTTGATCAGAGGCTGTCGAGGCGGCGGCGGATAGTAGACCGGTACATTCGAATAACCGGGCGGGAAATTCGGAGTGTGCGGCGACTGCTGAGTTTGGCCAGGGTGCGAGTAGGGATTGTAGGGATAGGCGACCGGCGGCGGTAATTGCGGAGGCACTTGGATTGGCGGCGCCTGGACATAGGAATTTCCCGCAACCGTCTGGCCGTAGCTACCCGTCGACCCGGGCAACTGGGTGGGATAGATTTGGCTGGGGGAGTTGCCTGCCATCTGCGCGTCTTCGAGCGCTTTGATCATGTCGGTGGAATTCGCAAATCGTAACGCCGGAGACTTGTCCAGCGCCCGCTCGATGACCTGCCAAAGCGGATAACTCGGCTGGGATAGACGATCTGGGTCCTTGTTCATGATCGCGTAAGTAATCGCAACCACGCTGTCACCGCCAAACGGCTTTTGCCCCCCGATCATTTCGTAGAGCAGGATTCCTACGCTGAAGAGGTCGCTACGCTGGTCGATATCCTTACCCACGACCTGTTCCGGCGACATGTAGCTCGGAGTGCCGAATACCTGTCCATCCATCGTGAGGTTGGGCTGGAATGTTAATCGAGCAATACCGAAATCGGTAATTTTGATGGACCCGTTGGAGAGAATTTGAATATTGTCAGGCTTAATGTCCCGGTGAACCACGCCGACTTTGTGAGAATGCTCCAATCCCTTGAGGACCTGGATGGCGATTTCCACCGCCCGATCGATGGGCAGGAAACCCTTGGTATCGATTTCATTCCGGAGGGTGTGTCCGTCCAGATACTCCATCGCCATGAACAGGCGATCGCCCTCTTGACCCAACTCGTACACCGTCATGATGTTCGCGTGGTTAAGCGTTCCCGCGGCTTGGGCTTCTCTTTTGAAGCGATTTATGCGATCTTCGCGTTGCGGTGGCGTAGAACCACCTGGCATTGCTAATTCTTTGAGGGCAACCCGACGGTTCATCAACGGATCGTACGCTTCGTAGACGATGTCATTCGAACGCGCGATTTCCCGGATGATTTGGTACTTACCAAGCGTGGTTGGGGGCCTATTACTCATGAATAGTCGATGCTCTCCATTTTACGAGACGGGCGCCGATAAAAAAATCGTTGGCTCGCTTGCTTGATTTCTGAGGGTCTGGTATTATCGCGTGCGGTTCTAGGACCAATCTTCGGAACGTGACGAAGGGAGCACGCTCGATTCCGAGGTAATTGATTGACGCATAATTGGCATCAATACGAACGGCGCTATAAACGCGTGGGGGAGAAGTTCGTGGCCACTGGCCTGCTTTTCGTCTTGTGCGCCGCTCAAAACGCGGATTCTTCAATTCAAGCTTTCCATCGGGCGTTTGGACCTAGCGCAGAGCTGCTCGTAGCGTCGCCCACCCTCCAATGGGAGGTGTGGCCGAGCGACGGGGCGAGAGTCACGTCGTCCGAAATGACGATCAATGGGCGGGCGGTCGACGCGGTTTACAATTCCCGACTGAAGCGATTGGAGTATCGACCCGAGCGGCCTTTCAGTCCGGGCGCATACCGGGTGGACTGCGAGGTGATGGTCGACTCCAGGCTGGAAGTCAAAAAGAGCTGGAATTTCCAAGTCTCTTCAGATGCGGTACCCGTACTTCCACCTCCCCGACCTGACCAGATCGAAGGTTGGCGTGAAACGAATAACTACCGTCGGGAACTGGGCTTACCGGATGCATATCAGGAAGATCGACTGAACGCAGCCTCACTTGCCCACGTGAAGTACCTCTCGTTGAACCACCGCACGGGGCATTTCGAAAAGCCGGGCGAACCCGGTTTCGTCGGCGCGACGCCCAGCGACCGGCTTGCAGCATTCGGGTATTGCGGCGGCTCGTGGGAGTGTGTCTCCTACAACAGCGGCGGATTGAAAGAATCCGTCCGCGACCTGTTCAACGCGCCCTATCACCGCATTCCGTTCTTGCAACCTGGAACTGTGCCTATCGGTACGGGTATGGAAGGGAAGCAATTCTCAATCAAGTTCGGCGATAGCGGCCAAGAAGGCGTGTCGGTTTCGCCGACTGCCAATCAGTCGGGCGTACTCCGAAGTTGGGACGGAAACGAAACTCCCAATCCGCTGAGGATGCACACGGCAAAGCCGGGGACGGTTGGATATCCAATCGTTTTCAGCTACTTTGCGGATGAAGTGGAGTTGACGCAAACCAGCGCAACATTGACCCTGAACGGCCGGCCCGTGCCAGTGTATGTGAACTCAAAGGCGAACGATGATCACCTGGAAAACTCGATCATCATGATTCCGCAACATCCCTTGGAGCCCAACGCAACATATGAAGCATCGGTTGAAGGGATCGTGAATAACAAACTCCAAGTTCAGCGGACTTGGACGTTCACTACCGGCGCGAAGTAACAAAAAAACAGCTCTCGGCTCAATGCCGAGAGCTGTTTGCTTTTTTCGTGACTTAGCCTTTGAGCTTTAGCTCCATGGAAACGGGATTTTCTTTCCCGTCTGCGCCCTTGGCTTTGCCCTTCATGGTCATGCCGTGAGTCATTCCATTGTCGACGTCCACCATAACCGTCATGGGGCCGTCCAAAGTCAAACCTTCAATCCCTTCCGGAACCACTTCGAACACCGCGACTTCCTTGCCGTCTAAGTTGTCCACGCGGACAAAGGTGTACTTCGCCTTGGTCTCTTTTCCACTTGCGTTGCTGGTGCCTTCCCAGGAGTCGCCGACCTTAACTGGATTCGATGGGAAAGAAGCGCCCGAGAAGGACTGAGTGGAACCAGAGGGTGCGCCTTCAGTCTTGCTGCTGATGGTTTTGCCTTTCTCGTCGATCACCATGACCGTCTTGGCCTTCTTCATGGATTCCAGAACCGCGGCGGGGGCTTCCGTGCCGTTCATCTTCATGCTGTCCAGGGACATCGTGATTGTGCTTTGACCATTCTCAACTTTGTCCACGTTCATGGTCATGCCCATCTCCATCTGTTGGCTGGGGCCACCGTCGATCGACATTGCGTAGACGAATTTATCACCCTGCTTGGGAGCCAGTTTGAAGGTGTAAGTCTTGCCGGTGGCCGCGCCGCCACCAGTGGTTCCACCTTCAACCGAAGTGGTTTCGCCTCCTTTACACCCGATAAGTAACGCCGCTAAGAGAGCGACGGGAATGAATTTTTGCATAGTGCCTCCTGAGTACGTGCAATGTATTGCAAACAGACTGAAATTCGCAAGCTAGACCTATGCTTTACGTTCGCTGCATGGTCATCGTCATGTTCTGGGT
>DATFHI010000160.1:0-15921 GCA_035248525.1 Fimbriimonadaceae bacterium
GGTCGAAGGGAAGTAGCTATCGTCTTGCCGGTCTTAGGATCGACGAAGTAGAAGTACGGAATGCCCTGGTCTTTACCGCCTTGGGTCGCCATCAGCTCTTCGCCACCCGGATTTTCGAGTTTCTCCTTGTCTCCGTTCTCCAGGACGACGATGGGCTGAGTCACGAAATACTTATCCCAGATCGGCTTTACGGCTTTGCTGGTCAGAACTCCTTCCATCCGGTGGCACCAGCCGCACCAAGAAGCGGTGAAGCGCACAAAGGGAACTCGGTTCGTTTGCTTGGCTACGGTAATCGCCGATTCAACCAAAGTGTTTGCCGTCTTTGGAGCTTGGGCAAGGGAAAGGGCAGCGACCGCTGCGACGAGAAGAGTAAAGGGAAGTCTTTTCATAGTGTCCTCTCTTTCGCAATCATACCGGCGAGAAAGGAGTTCCAATACATTTGCTGGAACTTCTCAGGAATAGGTTTAGTAAACGGAACCAGGTGGATCAAATGGATAAAACATTCACGCGCCGCGGCTTCTGCGTTGGGGCAGCTGCGTTTGCCCTGCCGGTCATCGCTTCGAGTCAAGACAAACCGACTGGCCCAGTGGAGAAGCCCTTTTCCCGTGACTACGATCCACCGGAATTCAAGCCGAGTTGGAAGAATCCTCAGTTGAATCGCCAGATGCTGCAGGATTTCGTAATCTATGCGCATTCCGACTTGGAAATGACCAAAGAGCTGCTCGACAAGGAGCCTTTGCTCATCAATGGGCTTATGGACTGGGGCGCTGGAGATTGGGAGTCGGGCTTGGGCGGAGCCTCTCATATGGGACGTCGCGACATCGTCGAGTTTCTTCTTGAGCGAGGGGCCAGGATCGACATTTTCTGCGCAACCATGATGGGGCAGCTCGACGCGGTGAAATCATTCCTAAAGCTTCAGCCGAAGTTGATCGATGCTCGTGGACCGCACGGATTTACTCTTCACTTCCACGGCCAACTGGCAGGGAAGGAAGCCGACCGAGTGGTGGAGTATCTTCAATCCGTCAAGAAGATCGAATTAAAGCCCAATCCGTTCGTGAAACCGCCGCCCGCTTAGTTGCGGCTTTTTTGCGTTCGATCGCGTCTGTTCTGCAGGAGTTAACAATGGAGTTTCTCACCGCTGGTTGGATGCCGATCGTCGTGTCTGCCTTCCTCGTTTGGATCGCGAGCTTTTTATGCCACATGATCCTTCCCCATCACAAGTCGGAATTCCGCGGTTTGCCGAACGAAGACCAATTCAATGAGACGATGGGCGGCGTTGCCCCTGGGCTTTATATGTTCCAGTACTGCAATCCAAAGGATATGAACGATCCTGAGGTTAAGGCGCGGATGGAAAAGGGACCGAACGGCATCCTCACGATCTGGCCGGGAGTGGTGAACATGGGCCAAAACCTCGGATTGACCCTGCTGTTCTATCTTGTGGTTGGAGCGTTCGTGGCTTACATCTTTCAGTTCGCCGTGGGGGACGCCGTGACTTATATGGACAGATTCCGAATCGCCGCGATTCTGGCCTTCATGGGGCACGGGCTAGGTTGGATTCCGTTCGTGATCTGGTTTAGGATCGGCAAGTTCTGGCCGAATCTGTTAGACAGCATCATATTTGCGCTGTTGACCGCGGGCACATTTGCCGCTCTCTGGCCCCACGCCACAAGCTGAGCTCTACTTGATTTTGGATGTTAGCACGTACCAGTTCTTCTCCATGGAAATGGAGTACCCGGCGGCGTCGGCCAAGAACTTGAGGGGAACGTAGATCCGATTCTTGTAAATTAAGGATGCCTCTTCCATCGTGGTGGGCTTGTCGTTGACCACGGCCGATCGGCTATTGAGCACCACGTTGAAGCGACGGGATTTGCGCCAAGCGGAGACTGTCTGCTTATCCATGTCCCAACGCATCGTGCCGCCCATCGAGTCGAGCATTGTCCGAATCGGAACCATCGTTACGCCTCTAACCTCGATTGGTTCGGATTCAAAAGCAACAACCTCCGAACCGACCTTGATTCGAATCGGCTTTTGAGCGAAGGTAAACCCCGCGGACAGAAGCGCCACTCCCACTGCGATCAATTTGACGAACTTCATCTCACACCCTTAGACGACGATCTCTTTTGAACATGCGACATGTGCCATATTCCGAAGAATGGAAGACATCATGAGCGAAAGTTACTTCCCGTCTTTAACCCCATATTTGGTTGTGCGGGATGCCCAAGCGGCAATCGACTTCTATGAAAGGGCACTCGGAGCCAAATGCCGAGACGTCGCCAAAAGCCCGGATGGATCTAAGATCATGAACGCCCAACTCGTGATCGGCGATTCGGTTCTCATGCTGAACGACGAGTTTCCGGACTATGGAAGCTTGGGACCGCAACCAGGCGACCGAGTACCGATGGGAATCCACATCAATTCCAACTCCATCGATGCAGATTTTCAAAGGGCCGTAGATGCTGGGGTGGAAGTCACCATGCCTCTCGCGGACATGTTTTGGGGTGACCGATATGGCCAATTCACCTGTCCGTTCGGATATCGCTGGTCTATGGGGCAGCGGATCGCCAATCCATCGGACGAAGAGCAAGCTAATGGCGCGTCCGAGGCTTTTGCAAACAAAGGCCAGGCTTAGTCGACTTTACGACCAGTCTCGACTGACGCTTCCATAATCCTTTCGATTCGGCGGTCGGGCACTAACCAAATCAGCGCAACGACTAAGTAAATAGCACCGGCAACCACGGGAGCAAAGAAGGCGCTGAAGATCGAGACGCAATAAAGGAAAAGAGATAGGTGACCTTTGGCGTCTTGACCGATCGCCCGCGCCAGGATTGAATTCGAGTCATGGTGCTTCAAAAGAACGTGGACCATGATCGAGTAACCGATCGCTGCTCCCAGCAAGACGACTCCATACATCGCGGTCGGAGTCGGGGCAAAATGGTTTTCACCCATCCAACTCGTAACGAACGGCACTAGGGATAACCAGAAAAGTAGGTGCAGGTTCGCCCAAAGCACTCCGCCCCGAATCGTTTTCACCGCTTGGAAGAGATGGTGGTGGTTGTTCCAGTAGATTCCTAAATACAGGAAGCTGAGGACGTACGAAAGCAAGGTGGGAAATAGCGGCTTAAGGGCTTCCAAGGTTGAATCGTGCGGAACCTTGAGCTCTAAAACCATGATTGTGAGGATGATTGCGATCACGGCGTCGCTGAATGCCTCGATTCTTCCTTTTGTCACGCGTCACTCATACCCCAGCGAACGACCATAATGGGTCATGACCAGCCAAGCAGCATCCGTTGAAGAATATATCGAGGGTTTGGCGCCGGATCGGAAAGAAGCAATCCAGGCCATTCGTTCCGCAATCCTCCAAAACCTTGATCCGGTTTTTAAGGAAGGCATGCAGTACGGCATGATCGGTTACGCCGTGCCTCACGAGGTGTATCCGCCAGGTTATCACTGCGATCCCAAACAACCCCTCTACTTCGCCGGACTGGCGTCCCAGAAGAGCCACATTGCCCTGTACTTGATGTGCGTCTACATGGATCCGGAGTTGGAAGCTTATGTTCGCGAGGCGTTCGAGAAGGCAGGTAAGAAGCTCGACATGGGCAAATCCTGCATCCGCTTTAAGAAGTTGGATGATGTGCCGCTGGAGGTCATTGGTGAAGTTCTTCGGCGTATGCCGGCGCAAAAATTTATCGACCGCTACGAGGCCGTTCTTGCCACTTCGAAGAGCCGGTCGCGGTCAAAAGGCTCATAGTTTTACAAGCGAGCGGCAATAAATGCTTGTTCAAGGAACTGCAATTCGTTAATATTCTTACCTGTAGATACAAATGCAAGGAGAAGACCTAATATGAGATTAAAACTCATCTGCGCAGTCGCGCTCGTGGCGGCGGCGATTTCAACATTTGCCCAGGGTGAGAATCCGGCGCTTCGGCGGCAAATGGAAAACATTTTTGCGAAGATGGACCAATACGTCATGACCGACAATATGCCGGCAATGTGGGCCATGTTCCATCCGGGTTACTATTCGGTCGACACAGAAGGCAAGCGCATGACCTTGGCCCAGTTCAAAGCCATGGTCAACGGTTACCGGCGGTCCTCCAAGATGGTCAACTGCAAAACTCGAATTTGGAATGTTCAGCTTCAAGACCAAGAAGCCGTAGTTTGGGTCCAGCAGGAAATGACCTGGAAGGAACCAGCGGGTAACGGCCGATGGGCAGTGAAGAAATCGACCACGCGATGGGCGGAAAACCTCGTTCATGGTGGACCTTTGGGTTGGCAATTCAAGTCTTCCCAGCAGTTGATGACGAACGAGCCTTGGACGTTTAAGACAACTGGCGGCGGCTAAAGTTCGAATTTGGGTCCGGAACTTCGCATGGGGTTCCGGACCTTTTTCATTTGTCCATGCCCATCCGCTAAAATCAGCGAGTGCGCAACACCATTCTTTTGCTTGGTTCGGGGGAACTCGGCAAAGAACTCACAATTTCTCTGTCTCGGCTCGGGCAAAAAGTTGTGGCCGTCGACAGTTACGATGGCGCTCCCGCCCACCAGGTCACCCCTTACCGCGAAGTCGTGGACATGCTGGATGGGGAGGCATTGGCGAGGCTGGTGGAGAAGCACAAACCGGACCTCATCGTCCCCGAGATCGAGGCGATCCGAACGGACCGTCTTTATGAATTCGAAGAGCAAGGAATTCAAGTCGTGCCTAGCGCCAAGGCTGTGAACTTCACGATGAATCGCAAGGCGATTCGAGACCTTGCGGCTCGTGACCTCGGAATTCGTACGGCGCCTTACCGATATGCCTCCACGCTGGAGGAGTTTCGGGTGGCGGTAGAGGAGATCGGGATTCCCTGTGTGGTCAAGCCGTTAATGTCCAGCAGTGGCAAAGGGCAAAGCACCATACGGACGCAGGATGAAGTCGAGGGGGCATGGCAGGTAGCAACCCTTAAAGGCCGCGGCGACTTGGCCGAGGTTATCGTCGAGGGGTTCGTGGAGTTTGATCGCGAAATCACCCTTCTGACGATCACCCAAAAGAATGGCGACACGCTCTTTTGCCCACCGGTCGGGCACCGGCAAGAGCGCGGCGACTACATGGAAAGTTGGTTGCCTTGCGACGTTTCCGCCAGCGAACTGCATGCCGCCGAAGAAATGGCTTGGCAAATCACGAAGGCGCTTGGCGGAGCCGGAATCTGGGGGGTCGAATTTTTCCTGAGTAAAGATGGCGTGGTGTTTTCCGAACTGTCGCCTCGGCCCCACGACACAGGGATGGTGACCCTCGCCGGTTGTCTGCCCTACACCGAATTCGATTTACATGCCCGGGCGATCTTGGGATTGCCTATTCCACTCCTTAATGCGTACTTCACCGCCGCAAGCGCGGTGATTCTCGCTGAATTTGAATCCGGAGTGGAACCAACATACGAGGGCATCGAAGATGCTATGCAGGATCCTTGGATCGACATCCGCATTTTCGGTAAGCCATCCACTCGCGTGCATCGCCGCATGGGAGTCGCGCTTGCCAAAGCTCCGCTCGGTACATCCGTCGACGAAGTCAGGGCTAGGGCAATAGAAGCGGCGAGCAAAGTCACGGTGCGGCCAGGTCAATGATCGCAATCGTAACTTGCGGGGAGATGCCGGAGCCGGACGTCGACGAACCGATATTAGCGAACGGCCTTACGGTTGCGGGGATTAGCTCCAAGCTGGTCGCATGGGATGACCCTGCCGTTGATTGGGCCTCCTTTGAACTCGCTATCGTGCGTTCAACCTGGAACTACCTGGATGACCCGTGCGGATTCTTGAACTGGATGGAAAGGACCAGCAAGGCGACGCACCTATGGAATCCAGTTGAGCTGATGCGGACCAACCTCCACAAGCGATACTTATTGGAATTGTCGAACCGAGGCGTTCCTATTGTGCCAACCACGATCGTCGAGAAGGGCGCTACCTTCGATTTGCAGGCATGGGGAGATCAAGTGGTTGTCATCAAACCGGCGATCTCAGCGGGCTCCTGGTTGACAAAGAAATTGGTTGCTTCTTCCGAAGAAGCCGAAAACTTCCTACAGGAAAACTCGGCCAGGGAAGACATGCTCATTCAGCCGTTTGTGGAATCGGTTGACCGAGGCGGAGAATCTTCCTGGGTCTGGATCGACGGTGAAGTAACCCATGGCGTTATCAAGCAGCCGCGCTTTCATGAAGGATTTGAAGCGGTAACGGTCGCCCCGACACCGAACGCGGCCCAATTGGCGGCAGTGCAGAAAATCATGAGCCTTTTGCCAGTCACCCCCTTCTATGCACGCATCGACCTCATGGAATCGGAGGGCGAATATCTGCTGAGCGAATTGGAATTGATTGAACCATCTCTCTTCTTCCTCCAAAACCCCAGGGCCCTAGATAGGTTCATCGCTGGCGTCAAACAGAGGCTGGCATGATCCGCATCGACTGGACTACGGGTGTCATCGGATCTGAGCCCAGCTCGGTGCGAACGCTCGATCAGATGGAAGGCGTCTTTGCGGCGAGCGTAGGCAATCGAAATGACGTGGTGTATGAAATCTTCGGAACTGCAGGCGAGGTAAATGGTCCCCCGAAACTCCTCTATGCGACCACAGTGTTACACCCGGGGCAGGTTGAAGGGGAGTATTTCATGACCCGGGGGCACTTTCATACGAATCCAGAGCGCGGGGAGTTAGTTTTCACATTAAGCGGGGAAGGAGCGCTGATCCTAATGGATCGAAACCGAAATACCTGGATGGAACCCATGTTGGAGGGCGGTATCCACGACATCGATGGAGCTCACGCCCACCGGGTTGCCAATACCGGGAATGTTCCGTTAATCTTTCTGGTTGCCTGGATGAGCGACTGCGGCCACGATTATGAGTCGATCAAAGCTAAAGGATTCAGCCTTCGGCTGTTCTCCGAACGGGGTTTGGTCTAAGGGGCGAGTCGCCTAATTAGCCATCCATTGCCGCTCTTCAAATACAGCAGCCGGTCATGCAACCTGGCTTTCCCACCCTGCCAGAATTCGATCGATTCCGGATCGAGCAAGAATCCTCCCCAATGTTTTGGGCGGGGAACGGTTTCTGGAAATTCACGAGTGATCGTATTGACCTTTTCCGTCAACTCCTCTATCTCGACTGGCGAGCTTTGAGGACTGGCATATGACGCGACTTGGCTCTCGTGGGGACGTGAAGCCCAATACTCATCCGATAGTTGCTCGGGAGCCCTTTCCACCGTGCCTTCGATGCGAATCTGTCGCTCCAAAGGCCCCCACCAGAAATTCAGACAGGCACGTGGGTTTTGTTCAAGGTCTTGGGCTTTGGCGCTTCGATAATTGGTGAAGAACGCGAATTTGCCCGACGAATAGCCGCGAAGCAAAACCATGCGCGAATGAGGTTGCTGATTTGCGTCTACGGTGGAAAGACACATGGCGGAGTACTCGAGGATACTTGCGGCTTTGGCCTCTTCCAACCAAAGGCCGAATTGCTCAATTGGATCAGGGCGCACGGCCGATTCCAACAGCCTTCCTTTTGCATACTCGTATCGCTCAGCCACAAACTCAGTCTGGCATGAAAAAGCCCCTCCGGCAGATTGCCAGAGGGGCTCCGTCTTGTTTCTTAACGAGCGTAATACTCGACGACCTGCTGCTCTTGAAAAAACTTCGGAAAGTCTTCGCGCTCAGGCAGGGCGATGATCTTGCCGCTGAATTTGGTGACGTCGGACTCCATATAGGCGGGAATCGCCGCACCCTCGTAATGATTCTCTCGGGCGATCTTTCGGCTGACTTCTCGGTCTCGGACGGAGATGACATCGCCCACCTTTAGCTGGTAGCTGGAAATGTTGACCAGGCGATCGTTCACCATGATGTGGCAGTGGGAAACCATCTGCCGGGCCTGGAAGATGGACCGAGCATAACCCAGTCGCCAGACTGCGGTGGCCAATCTCATTTCCAACAACCGGAGGAAGTTGAGGCTCGTGTTGCCGCTCATTCGCTGCGCCTTCTTAAAGGTGTTCGAGAACTGCTTTTCGAGCATGTTGTAGTACCGGCGAATAACCTGCTTCGCCAACAACTGCTCGCCATATTCAGACTGGCGCCGTTCCTTAAGATTGGGACCATGTTGGCCCAATGGATACGGTCGCTTGGTCACCGACTTCGTGGGTCGGCCCCAAATATCAAAGCCGACGGTGCGGCAAATATCAGTCTTTCTTCCTCGGTATGTCGCCATAAATTTGAGCGCGCCCAGAATTGGGCGCTCCTACAATCTTCCCACTATACCTCACCGGCAGCTCGATCCGACCCACTTGGGACCAGTCTTGGCGGGGGGATTTGTAGAGCGAGGACAGACCCCGCCCTACGAATGGATTTAGTTTCCGCGCATGTCGGCGGAGCTGTGATAGTAGTCACCGAGTAGGTGCTCAGAGAAATACTCCATCATCAGGTTATTGAAGTACGGCTGCATGTCGCCGTAGCCGTGCGCTTTGCCAGGCATGATCATCAAGTCGAAGCGCTTGTTGGCCCGAATCAAGGCATTAACCAGTCGAATTGTCCCGGCCGGGTGGACATTGTTATCCATATCGCCGTGAACCAAAAGTAGGTTGCCCTTGAGGTTCGCCGCAAGCTCATGGTTCGTCGGAACTTTGATCTCGAATCCGGGAGGAACCACTTGACGTTGTCCCTGCCCTTGACCTTGTCCCTGCCCCTGAACTTGGCCGCCGCGTTGGCCACCTTGGCGCTGTAGCTCCAGGAACGGATCGAAGTTGAATCCGTCGTCATACATATCGCCCAGCTCTTCTTCCGGTCGACCAGAACCTGCCCGAACGCCTACATTGCCAGAGGTTTCGCGAAGACCGTGATGCTGCTCGCTCCAATTCTGGTTATAGACGTTGTTGTCATGGTTGCCAGAGCTCGAGACGCCTACTTTGAAGAAATCATTGTAGGGCGGGAGCATTAAGGCGGCCGCGGTCATGAATCCACCCCCGGAGTGTCCATAGATGCCCACTTTGTCGATGTCGATCCACGGATAACGTGCGGCCAATTGCTCGATACCGGCTTTCTTGTCGGCAAGACCGTAATCCCGCAGGTTGTAATAGCCGTAGCTGTGATAGGCATTGGACCGAGCAGGGTTGCCACCCCGGTTTCCAATTTGAATCACGATGAAGCCTAATTGAGCCAGACGCTGGTTGGTCGCCGTAGCGGAGAAGGTCGAGCTGACACTCTCGGTCTGAGGACCAGGATAGACGTTGGCAATGATCGGATATTTCTTCTTCGGATCGAAGTCCGCCGGCTTCCAGAGGTTGCCGTAGATGTCCGTAACGCCATCCGCAGCCTTTACCTTGAAGGTTTCCGGCAGCTTCCAGCCCATTTCCTCGAGTCTGGACAAGTCTGCTTCCTCGAGCTTCAATAGCGTCCGGCCGTGATCGTCGAGGACAACTGCAACGGGAGCAAGATCGGTTCGGGAGTACACATCGACGGCGTAATCTTTGCTGGACGAGAGTACAGAGTTATGGTCGGCGTTGCCCGGGTCGAGCAAGCGTAAATCAGATCCATCCAGCTTGACGCTGTAAAGATGTCGATAGTACGGATTTTCACCTGGCTCGCGACCCTCACCGCGGAACCAGAATCTTCCCAACGCCTCATCGACGTCCACGATATCGTTAGCGCGGAAAGCGCCTGACGTCAGTGCATTCTTCAGCTTGCCGTCGTTCGAATAGAGGTAGAAATGCCCCCAGCCGGTTCGCTCAGAGAACCAAATAAAGTCGCCGCCAGGCTTGACGTAGCGAACGTTTTGAGTCTCCAAGAATGCGTTCTCAACTTTTTCGGTCAAGAGAACTTTCACGGCGTTGGACTTGAGGTCGACTTCGCACAACTCCAAATTCCTTTGCAGTCGGTCCCGACGAACAAGTCTCAGCGAATCGGAAGTCGTATCCTGCCAGTGGACATTCATCAACCGTTGGTCGCGATATCGGTCGACGGGAAGCTTGATGAGTGCTTTCTTTTCGGGGTCGTACGCAAAGATTTCTACCTGGGGAACGTCGACCTCACCCGGCATCGCATACTTGTATGTCAGCAAAGTAGGTCGCGGCTCGCTCAGTGAATTCACTAAGTACAGATCTTTGACCTTGCGCGAGTCGTTGCGCATTACGAAGAAGCGCTTGGAATCCTTTGACCAGGTAACGTTCGCCCGAACTCGCTTGTCCGCGTTTTGGGTGGCTGAATTTTGAGTCTGCTCGCCTTCGTCGTCTTGCTGTTGGAACTGTTGCCGGATCTCCTCCTGCTCTTGGCGACTGCCGAAGCTGTAATCCTTCTCGCCGTCCTTTGTAAGCTGAATGGGATCCTGCTCCTTACCGTCCTTCACTTCGACCAAGTAAAGGTTGTGATCCATCGCATAGACGAAGGTTTTTCGGTCAGGTGAGTAGTTTCGGAAATCGCGGTTGCCTTGTCCAAAGCCTCCCTGAAAACCTCCGCCTCCGCCCCCACGGCCGCGACCGACTCCCTGTTGGCCGTCTTGACCCTGAGTAGCCCGTCCGAGATTCTTCAGCACTTCGGACTTCAGGTCGTATTCAAACCGAATGTTCTCGACTGTAAACCGAATTAGGTTCGCATTATTCGTGTCGAAGGTGATCGCGGTTATGGGCAGATTGGTGGTGTCGTACGGCTTTTTGACCGCGTCCGATAGGAACGCCGCCATCTTGGCAGAATCGAAAAGTGGAGCCTTCTTTTTAGCGCGAGGGTCAACCCGCCAAAACTTGATGCCATCGGAGTCGCGCCAGGAATACCAAAAGTTGTCCGACTTGTTGATAAATCCGGGGGTTAGCGACAGGCTGTAAACATATTGGCGCAGAAACTCGGGAGTGTAACGATTGGCAAGTTTCCAGTTTGCTCGGTTAACTGTTTGAGCTTGCGCCGACCCGCAAAGGAAAATTCCCGCCACGAAGAGCGGGGCTAAGAAAGTGCGAATGGGAAGCATATGCTCCCCATTTCGCGGTCTTTTTCAAAACTTCCTTCCGGATTATCGGCGGACGAATTGATAATATCGCTGGCCGTTTCGGGTCACAGTCCGGCGATCATAGCGGCGACCGTCCCGGACGAAATAGGGTTGGCTAAAGTAAGACGCTCGAAGTCGATCGATCTTGGACTGACTCTTGCGGTCCTGCTCATACCGATAGAGCGAATAAAGCGTTCCGGCGGCTCCAGCAAAGACCAGGCGGTTGTCCTTCTGCAACAATCCCAGCAGCGCCACGCCTCCCGAAAGGTACGCAATGTTGCGCCACTCGTTTTTGGTCTTTTGTCGCTGGTCGGACAAGCGGTCCAAATCGTTTCGAGATTGGTATTGGTTGTTGTACTGGGAGGCACGCCATCGTTCCTCTTCATACCGGCGCTGTCGCTCGCGCTCCTCTGCCTCTCGCCGTCGACGCTCGTCGTCATATCGGCTCCGGTTTTGGCTAGGGTGCTGGCCATACGCCTTTCCATTCTTATAGTGGCCAAGCTTCTTGCCTTTGCCCTTGTGATCGTCGGCGAGAACCGGCGTGATCGAGGCGCCAAGCATAGTGGCAGCTAACATAGTCGAGAGGATAGTTTTGAATGTCATCCCTGGGCTCCTTTGATGCTACTTGAAAGGAATTCAAATAGGTGATTACACACTATAAGACGCTCAGAAGTTCACAAGTTTCACAGAAACTTTCTGAGGGGGTTCTTGGGCTAAGGGACGACTGCGGTAAGACAGATTGTTCCTCTTCAAGAAAACTTAATTGGAGTTCCCGCGTCACGGATACAGAGGGAACCCAATGTCAATTGCTCTATTTGCCACGTCGCTGCTCTTCAGCCGAACCCCACAAGTCGTCGAGCCCATTCTGTGGCTAAATCCCAACGGTCGCATCCTTCTCGAAGGAAAGAATGCGAATCCACGTTTTGCCGCGGGCGCGCGGATGATTCGGACCAACCACGGGGCAACATATGACTTCGATGGACGCCGGGGCGGTATTCATTTCCCCGACTTGCCAACGTTCCAATGGACCTCATCGATGACAATCGCCTTGTGGATCAATCCCCGAAGCTACGTGAACGATGGACCCGGAGCCCAGATTTTGTTTCGAGGCGACGACCGGAATGGCCTCGACCCCTATTCGATGGTGATACACTCCGATGGAACCATCAACTTTGGAATCAGCAACGAACAGCATTTGGGAATGGGAGTTTGTACCGAGCTGCCGCTCAATCGTTGGTCGCAAGTGGTCGCCAATTGGGACGAAGAAACTGGTTTCATAAAGCTCTGGCTTGATGGTGAACTGGTTGCTACTTCGCGCACGAGTCGAAAGCCGTTGGCTGCGCTTGAAGGGCAGTATGTTCCCGGGGTGGGAATAGGGAACGTTCAAAACGAATTCGGCCCCCACAACCAACCCTTCAACGGAATGATCGCGGATCTGCGCTTGTACCACCAGGCGCTCAGCCCGGAAGAGATTGGATTCAACCAAAACCGCATTGATCCGCCTCAAAAAAGCTCGGCTAAACTCTTGCGGTGATCGATGAGTCCCGACTCGTAGCCCTATTTCGCGACCTCTGCATGATTAACGCGCCCTCTCTGCGTGAGCGGGAGTGCACAGCCTATGTCAAGCAATACCTGGCAAGTCACGGGTTGGAGATTCTGGAAGACTCCGCCGGTAGTGCAATTGGCGGCAACGGAAATAACCTTATCGTCTGGCTGCGAGGCAATGTGGCAGACGCGCCAAAAATCTTCCTTTCCGCCCATTTCGACACGGTTGAGCCGACGGCGGGATTGGAAATCGTTGAGCGAGATGGTGTCTTTTATAGCCAGTCGGACACAATTTTGGGAGCGGACGACAAGGGCGGTATGGCTCCCGCAATCGAAGCAGTCCTTGCGATTAAGGAGTCGGGCGAGGAGCACGGCGACGTCTGCCTACTTTTGTCGGTTGCCGAAGAGATTGGTTTGTTGGGCGCAAATGCGCTGGCTATTCAAGATCTTGATCTGGATTTTGGCTATGTCCTCGACACCGGCCCACCGGTTGGTAGCTTTGTCACTCGAACGGCCAATCACGACAAGTTGGATATCACCATCACCGGTAAGCCTGCCCATTCCGGTAAAGACCCGGAGAAAGGGATAAACGCAATTCAGGTTGCGGCTACGGCGATTGAAGGGATGAAGGTCGGGCGAATCGATCCTGAGACCACCGCTAATTTAGGGACGATCGAGGGCGGTACTGCCACCAATGTCGTCTGCCCGTTCGTGAAGATCAAGGGGGAAGTGCGCAGCACGAGCTTGAAGTCATTGGAGGCGCAGGTCGACCATATGATTCAGCGGTTTGAATCTGCCGCTCGCCAATGGGGAGCTGAAGTTCAAATCGAGCATAAACGAGCCTATGCCGCGTACGAGGTGGATATGGCTCATCCCGTCGTCCAGGTTGCCCAAACCGCAAGTCGCACCCTTGGGTTCGATCCTGTTTTGCGCACTACATTAGGCGGAAGCGACGCAAATGTTTACAACCAAAAAGGAGTGCCATGCATTGTGGTAGCCACGGGAATGGACAAGATCCATACCCATGATGAGTTCATTTCCAGGAAGGACCTAATCGACACGGCCGGTTTGGCCGTAGAACTGATTCGGGGAGCAGCGAAAGTAAAACCGACTCAACTACCATAACCGGCAAGTAAGGATCGTCCCGGGACCGCGGCACCTCACACTGAACCTTCGGATACTGAAATCGTTATTACTACCGTCGTATGGAACTGTGCATCGGGGCATCAAGATTGAGCTCAAGAAACTTTACGGATCAATCCGCAGAGCAAGCGATAATCGACCGGTGCCGACGCCAAGATTTTGAGGCGTTTGGCAAACTGGTCGACGCTTATCAAAACCGGGTTTTTGGGTTCGTGAGGCGCATGGTGTCGAATGCCGAAGAGGCTTCCGATATCACCCAAGATGTGTTTATTCGAGCCTTCCAAAACTTTCATCGATTCGATGGAAGATGCTCAGTTCGTACGTGGCTGTTTCGGATTGCGTACAACCTCTGCGTCGATCGATCGCGGAAGTTAGATCGATCGCCCGGCGAGGTGAGCCTTCAGGGAACGTCCGAGGTCGATGAAACATTCGATATCCCGGATGGCCGATGGCAGCCTGACCAACTTGCAATGGATTCGGAAATGGCCAGGGCGATCGAAGCGGCCATCGGTTCGATGAGCGAGAAACTCCGAAGCGTGCTACTTCTACACGACAAGGAAGATTTGCCCTACGAAGAGATTGCGGCGATGGTAGGGGTTCCAATTGGAACGGTAAAGAGCCGATTATTTTTAGCGAGAGCACATTTGCAAAAGCACTTGCAGAACTACCTTCAGTCGGAGGTGCTGTGAAAAGTGAAAGATAATAGATCAGAAATTCATGAAATGATGTTGTCCGAACTGGAATTGGATCGAAAGCTCGAGTCCGAGGCCGGTCGGAAGTTGCGTGCCGCTGTCCAGAGCCTGAATGACGATCAGGTGAGTCTGGCCTGGCGGAGTGGATTGAATAACAATTTGATGGCGACCATAGCTGCCAAGCAACGCAAGCGAAAGTTGGCTTGGATCCTAAGCCCGGCATTGGGCTTGGGCTTGGCGGGAGCTTTGGCGGCAGTCCTGTTTACCAGCGAACCGTCCGTCACGAATCCGTACGTCGCTACGGCGCCATCCCACCTCGAAGAGAGCTTGATTGCTTCTCACCGGGATATCCTTCGATACACCGATGTAACCGGAGTTGGCCTGAATCGGGACGAGGTTGTGAACCGTCAGTCTGTTTCAGTTAGCTCCGAGTTTTCGGACTTCGATTTCGGCTCATTATGATTTTGCGGTTATCCAGGGCCATTTGGATCTTCGCGTTGGGCGTGCCCCTTTTATCGGGTCCCGCCCAGGCGCAACCGTCGAGCGCCCAAGCGTTGCTCGACCTAGTTGGCCGCGCCTCGCAAAAGCTGCGCTATAGCGGCGTCCGCAAGGTCCAGATGAAGTTTGGACCGGACCGAGTCACGCACACTGAATACATCTTGCGCGACGGCAAGAAAACCCGAATTTGGTTCCCTGATGAGGGTTCATTCCGCGGCCAAATTATCGTTGAGACGGAAAAAGAACGACGACATTACTTCCCAGAGAAAAACCAGGTGGAAGTTATGCCGCCCCGCCGGGAAGAGAATGCAGCTCGGTTTGGCCGATTCGGCCGTGACGGATCGCAAAAGCCTCTCTTGAAACTGGAGGACGGCGAGGTCATCGTTGGCATCGATACCAAGCGCGTCGCATTCTTCAATAAGGCCGGACAAGCGTTTATGCGCCTGTGGATCGACCCTAAAACTGGACTTGTGTTGAAACGGATCTTCTATGACAAACAAGGCACGATTCAGGCCAGCGCTGAGTTCACGAAGGTCGACCTCACTCCGCAGTTCAGAAAGTCTGATTTTGAGCTTAATATTCGCGGCGCCAAGATTTACACGCCTCGGGATCGGTTGGCAGAATTGGTGTCTCGCGGCGATTACGCAAACGTATCGCTTTCGCCAAAAGACCCATTTCAGCTAGAGTCGGCGCGAATTCAAAGAATTGAGAACGTGCCGGCGCTCGTCCAGGTTTATGTAAAGAAAGATGGACGCGTGTCGCTTATTCAACTTAAGGCGCATATCGACCCGAATCGACTTAAAAACTTTGGTCGAGGGGAACGTCTCGGTACCTACACCTGGCAACGGGGGGGATCATCGTTCGTTCTCGTTGGGGACATGTCCGAGTCCCGGCTACGGGATCTCGCCCAACGACTTGGGGGCTAGGGCCATATACGGCCCTCAGTTATACTGATGGGCGTGGCGTCGCGCGCTTCGGCGAGAAGAGTTGGTAAGACTCGCAAACCAAGCCCTGCGTGGTGGAAATGGACCAAGCGCGGGCTGGTCACGTTTGGCACCCTCTTCTTCATTGGCTCC
>DATFHI010000161.1:0-4198 GCA_035248525.1 Fimbriimonadaceae bacterium
AGAATCGCCTTTTCGTCGCCACCGGATTTGCCGGTTGGGGCATGTCCAATGGAATCGTTAGCGGAAAGATTCTTTCCGACGAAATTCTCGCAATTCAAAATCCGTGGGCGGAAACTTACAATCCGTCGCGGCAGGTGCTCACCAGATTAGGAACCCTTGTCAAGGAGAATATCAATGTGGCTTCCCACTTGATCGGAGATCGCGCGGCGCGGGCCGAATTCAAGGAATGGGAAGAAGTGCAACCGGGCCAGGCGGGCATTTTGCAGTTGCCCGACAAACGGGTGGCCGTATATAGAAGCGCCGACGGCGTTTTGCATGCCGTGGAATCCGCATGCACGCACTTGGGGTGCCAGGTCGCTTGGAACTCGGCGGAGAATTCTTGGGACTGCCCTTGTCACGGTTCTCGTTTTTCCATCGACGGCGAGGTAATGCACGGTCCGGCCGTTAGCCCGCTCGCCCCAGTTGACGCAGCGAAAGTGTCTTCGGTAGGTCATGCCTAAGCAAGTTTCCAAGCGAGAGTTGAAACAGATTGGGTTGTCTCCGTCCAACCCATCTGAATGTGGGATCACTCGACGTAAAGCGGGAAAGGGATTTAGCTTTATCGATCCACAGGGCCAAACGATTCGGGATCCTGAACTGATCGCCAGACTAAATTCTTTGGCGATTCCGCCCGCTTGGACGGATGTCTGGATCTGTCCAGACGAGAACGGTTATCTCCAAGCTACGGGTTTCGACGCCAAGGGACGAAAGCAGTCGATTTACCATCCCAAATGGCGTGAACATGCCGATGAAGTCAAATTCAGTTCACTCAATGCCCTGAAGCGAGCATTGCCTAAAATCCGTGCCGCTGTGGATCGGCATTTGCGGCAAAAGGGTTTGACCAAGGAGCGCGTTCTCGCGGCAATCGTCCACCTAATCGACCAGACCTGGATGCGAGTTGGAAATGAACGATACGTGGAGGAAAACGGATCCTATGGAATCACAACGCTTCGCAATCGGCATGTCGAAGTAGGCACTTCAAAGGTTGCGTTTAAGTTCAAAGGCAAAAGCGGTAAGTCGCATTGGATTCGCGTGGAGAATCGTCGGATAGCCGGGTTACTAGCGCGTTGTCGACAGCTGCCAGGCAGCCGGCTATTCCAGTATCTGGATACCGATGGAAAGCCGACGCCGATCCGCTCCCGAGATGTAAACGACTACCTGCGTCAAGTGAGCCAAACCAACATAACGGCGAAGGATTTTCGAACTTGGCATGCAACTCATATGGCAGAAAAATTGGTAAAGACTCAGCGCCCGCGTTCCAAGCGGGAACTCAACCGAATCGTCTCATTGGTTGCGGAGCGACTGGGAAATACGCCGACGGTCTGCCGTAAGTCTTACATTGCGCCAATCGTTCTGGAGAACATTCCCCCGCAAGATTCCGACACGGCTCAGTCTTCCGATTCTTCGCTTTCCCAGTGAAGCCGATGCATCATGCGATGTATGAAGGGGGCAAGCAAGAAGCCCAGTAGGCCGATGAAAACAAGTCCGGAAAACAGAGCATAAAACGAGGCGAACAACTTGCCCGCGGCCGTCGTGATGGGATCGACCGGCCCCATTCCGCCCAAGATCATGGATGCGTTGAGTAAGGAGTCAAGCCAGGTCAGACCCACAATCCAATGATAGCCACAAACGCCAACGCCAAGCGCAATCGCGATGATCAGAACCGACACCAAACCATGGTTCAGTACCCTTCGCGCGAACTGTTTCTTGGTGAGCAGCGGCCGCATCTGCGCCAGATTACTTGAGCAACGCAACATGTAATGGCGAGAGAACTCCCGTACTTCATTCAGCAATCGGGGATGCTTGCACGACCAATAAATGCATTAAGGCGAGGCCTGTCGGCCGAATCCGGACAAGGGGAGAAGTATCTTCCACCAGATGCGGCAAATGCCGGCATTCACTTGTGGTCGTGGCCTTGCCTCTTATTGCCAAATGCCGCGCAGGTGGGCAAGACCCGAGGCGACGGTTGCTTTCTCCTGCGACAAGGGAGTCTCGTTATTAACTTTTGGCGTCCATTGCTCCAGAATTACGGTCTCGTTGAAGGGCAAATTGTCGCGTAGATAGGCAAAGTCGATGCCGCCGTTTCCACTTTGGACGCCGAAGATCCTAAAACCGTACATGTGAATTTCCCGCTCGGCGACGACGTCTTTCGCATGAAGGCACAGCGCGTGCGGCCCCAAATTTTTCACAACTGATTCCAAGCCTTCCAGGTTGGATAGCGAATTCGCAGTATCGAGTACGGCTCCGCATCCGTTGCCTATCGCTTCGATAATGGCGGCAAGTTGACTCGTCAGGAAGAAGTCGTGATTTTCGAGCGCGAGCCGAGAGCCGTGGTCTGCACAAAATTTTGCGACATCTCGGAAATCGTCCGCAATTTCGGGAACGCTCTGGGTGGCGAATGCGGGTCCGATGACAAAGCGCACAATCGGCGATCCCACCTTCTCCGCGGCAGTTGCCATGGCGATTGCTTCTTTTGGGCCACCAATACCACCTACTTGAATTTGGATCCCGGCGGACGTGGCTCGCTCACAAAGTCCAACCCAGTCCAGATTTGAGAGATCGACGTTGTCGCAGAGTTGGACGACGTCCACTTTGAAGTCAATTCCGGCGTCCAGGATTTCATCGGCGGTCATGCCGCGCTGGACGTTCCAGGGAAACGTATAGCTGCCGATGCCGATCTTCATGGTCATTTAGATCATGGCAGAGTCAACGGGATTCCGGGGGACTAGAGTCTGATCCCTCAGCCAAAACCCGGATCTGGTACGGCTCGAGCTGCAATTCATCGCCGAAGCAAACGGGAACAGAATACGGCTTCAGATTTATGAGCACACATCTGCCATCGCGAAGTGAAAAACCATAAACCTGATACGGATCTTGCGATCGCATGGGTTTAAGTTCCCTTTGGCCCGCCAGTAGAATAAGCGCTTCCCGGATTTCCGGTGTCCAGTCCTCTCCATCGAGCAAGCAAATGGCATCTGCTTTCGCCTCACTCAGGATCGCGACCACTGCCACCGCCCAAGCCGGAGAGATTCTCCGATGAATTGGATCCTCGTACGCGATCGTTGCTTTGGCAAAGCGAATAGGACCAACACAAACGGATTTGTTTCCCGCAATTGCCTTGGCCGATTTGGCAGCGTCATACAGGCCCCACAGGTTCTCCATGATCGTACGATCGTCCACCGCATGAACTTGTGGAGAGACCGGAAAAGCGACTCCATCCCATTCATCCATGTCCGGGCGGTTGCGATTGAGATCCACGAAATTTCCGCTAACCGCGAACACCGTTCCCAAGCCTGCATTAGACCAGTCCAGCGTATCTAATGGTTCGAGGTTAAACGATGCAAGTCCAGTTGGTTCCGCAGCCACAGTTCCAAGCCTTGGAATGGCAAACCAGTGGTCCCCTTCGGTAACGTCGATGCACGCCACGCGGTCAAACCGTCCCGCCTCCCCTACATAATTCAGGCGAACGGTGTGGGACAGCAAACTGCCCTGATTTACTTTGTATGCGTTGGGGAATGCGGGTGTTTCGCAATAGCATTTGAACGATGCATCCGTCCAATTTCGCTGATCTTCGATTCCAAATCCGGCGCCGCGAAATTCAATTTGGCAAGATGCTCCATCAGTTTCGAATTCCAGTCGTGAATAAGGTTTAAATGGAGCATTCGGATCCACGGTTTGGGGAATCGGTTTGCGATCCTTGGATCCGTCGAACAATTGCGCCGTAACGGTGGATCCGGCGAGTTCGCGGGGCAATAGTAGGCACAGCCCGGTTCTTCGAGTTAAGAATGATTGACCCGCTTCGCCATTCCAAGAAATCTCCAGCGACTGGCCATCGCAAGTCAAGCTGCCTTCCCATTGGTAGCTGACCTCATCCACCTCGATCCGCCACGACGCGCTGAAAGAATCGTTGCCCTGTAAAACGTGGCTGTGAACAACCCTTTGGGAAAGCGTCTCCCAATTTTCACTTCGAACCGCCGAATAAACCGCCCGCACCACTTCGCGGGCCCCAAGCCGAATGGCACGCACCCAACCCGAGGTGCGTTCGAATTCGACGCTCCAAGCGCCGGCTGCCAACCTAATTGGGCGCTCCTGGCTCATAGCATCCCGAGTATAACGGGCAAATGGGCCGCGTGATTTGCTTCGACCTTGGCGGCGTTCT
>DATFHI010000162.1:0-8224 GCA_035248525.1 Fimbriimonadaceae bacterium
GGGAGCCCGTGAAGAGTGTCAGGCATTTCGAAATCAAGAAAGGGTGGCTGCCGCTGTAGGACTCGAACCTACGACCCGCTGATTAACAGTCAGCTGCTCTACCGACTGAGCTAAGCGGCAATCGGTCCGCAAATATTACCCAAAGAATTGCCCGGCGCCAGTTGTAGGGGCCCGGGCCGGCCGCAGGAAACAGCAAACCCCGCAGCAATATAAGGTTAAGCCCACTGATGCGTCCGCGGTACTGGCGGTTATGCCTGATTTTTTGGTTCCGACACTTCACCCTCGGTATGCCACATCCGGCCCCAGCGACCAGTCGTTTGTGAAAAATCCAGCCGCTCGAAGACCCTTGCTTCCGGTCTGCAAAGAATCGACACTATAGACTAAAAAGTCCGGAAATGCCGCGCCGGAAGTGAAAAACGGCAACCGATCGCACAGTTTGGAACCGGGCAAACCCGTGCCGGCGACGACCCCAACGGAGGCAATTTCTGAGCCCTTTCTCGGCTGGATAAATACCACCGCCAAATCAGGACCAGTGAACACCTTGGATCCCATCCGAACCGCCGCTCGGTCGACTTGAATTGGAGAGTTCGCGAGCAGTGTCTTCCAGGCCCCATTAGTTATCGCGTTGCCATATATCAGGACGTTGCGATTGGTTGTCTCCATCCGTGCAAACTGCTCATCCGATACCACTTCCGGTGAACCATTCCCGCGATACCAGAACGTTTCCGCGTCATATTGGGCCTTGGCAACGGACCAGGCGTTTTCCTGGGCATTTCCCTTCGAGCCGTAAACAAAGATCACGTGATTTCGGAAGATGTCCTTGAATCCACCCCCTCGCTCAGGGCTCTTTTCTGCGGGATTGGGATCCCCGCCGGCCGTCCATGAGTCGCCCCGCCGATACAGGAATATGCGGTTCACAGTTGGAAACGTCGGGGTTAGTTTCTGGCCGTCGATCTCCAATTCGACCTTTTGACCCTTAATCAACGCGCCAATGCTGAAGGATAGGATCGCCACGTTTTCGGTAGTGCCAGAAATTTT
Source organism: Fimbriimonadaceae bacterium (assembly GCA_035248525.1). Taxonomy (GTDB): domain Bacteria; phylum Armatimonadota; class Fimbriimonadia; order Fimbriimonadales; family Fimbriimonadaceae; genus 55-13. The sequence goes on from DATFHI010000162.1 coordinate 1,039, forward strand.
GCCCAACTGCGGATCCACCTTCAACTGAATTCGGCTGAGTTCGAATGGATGAATCTGCTGGTGAATCGTTGCCCAGTGCATTTGACTGGAAATCGATGGCGAAGCCGTCGTGAAATCCACTGTCCTCACTTCGGAGAATCTGGGAAGTCGATGCCGCGAGAAAAAGTCGAAAATTCCAAAGTAATCGACCGCGTCGGCGCCGGGTTCTGGGTCCGCATCCCACCAGTGACCGGCTCCCTTCTGCTCAAACCATCTCAGGTCCGGGTGTCCAGCCAATGCTTCCCGCATTTGGCGAGCCTGGGCGACAGGGACATTGTCATCGGCGTCGCCATGCAAGATGAAGATCCCGCGCTGCATCAGGTTGTTTTTGAATGCCAGGGTGTCGCTTGGTAGTCCTGCCCGGAGCAACATCTGCTCGATCGGACTTGGATTTGCGAATTGCTGACCGTTTGCATAACTCTGGAAGCTAATCCAACCGGCGCTGGGAGCAATGGCGGCAAACTGGCCAGGGAAAAGTGCCCCGATATTCCAAGTCCCGTGGCCACCCATCGAATGACCAGTCAGGTAGATTCGCGCTGGATTTGGATCAAATACGGTTCGGGCCTCCCGAAGCACTTCAAGTGCATCCAGACGGCCAATTTCCTCCCAGTCAAAGCCATACGGACGACGGTTGGTCGCTGCCACCAATGTCCCCCAATTCTTTTGGCTGTAGGCTTCCGCCTGCCCGATCGCCTCGACGCTGGCACCGTGCAAGGAGAGAAAGAGCGCCTGGTCGGGCGCAGGTTGGAGAGATGGATTGACGCCGTAATACTGGACGCTATCGTCGATTTGGCTGATGAACGTCCGTTTGTGAATATCGGTGGACTTCTTGACCCGCAATTCTAAGTCCGCTCGATCCGCTTCCACCCCGTCCTTCAGTAGCTTTAGCGCGACCTTGCCGTTCGATGTCCTTGCTGGCACCCCAATCTTCCGCACCGACATGGCTGGGATTCGAGAAGCGCGGCTCATGCTCCCTAGATCTCCCTCTGAAGCAACCGTAACCAACACTTCGACTGGGGTCGCGTTTCGAACCACGACTCCGAGTTCGAGGGTCTGACGTAAGTCGGTTAAAACGTCGGGCAGGGTCGAGTCTCGAAGGTCGAAAGCCAACGGCTTGGTGATCGGCGTGAGCTTCGCAGTGAGTCGTCCCCGGCCGCACTGAAAAAGCAGCTCATTTCTCCCTTTCTTCAGCGCGATTGGAAGGGCAACGTAGCCGTAGCCATAAGGGTCGCCTGCTCGCGGAACTCCGTTCACGTAAGCGAGGCTGTGCCCGCTTGCTTCCAGCAACATGGTCTTGGCTACTGGAGCCTCGACGGTCGCAAAAACGTATCCGCCGTTGACCGGTCCGCCACTGAACTCTCCTTTGTCGTTGGCTTTGACCACCGCCCAGCCATCTTTGCCCGCAACCGGCGCAACCCAAGTTCCGCTGACCAGCTTGAACTCCACGGGATCGACGTGAACTGCGGACCTCCGCGCACCCGGAGTCCGAATCCCCAGTCCCTCGCGAATGACAATCTCTTGGGCTTGAACCAAAGTTCCGGCTAGCAGACAAAGACAAAGGACTCGCTTCATGCTATTTGGAGGTTAGCACGCCGCCGCGGTTTCGGACTCTTAGTCGCCGTCGTGCTTGCTGGCGGGGCGGGTGCGCATGCGCGCCCATTCTCGGATTTCGGCAATATCCTCTTCCATCATCCGGCTGAGAGGTACGACGACTTTAGCTTCATCCATTAGGTCCTTTTGAGATAGCTCTCGGCCAGCGTCGAATGCGACAAACAGCGCGCCCACGATTACCTGCTCGATTTCCGCTCCGCTAAACCCAAAAGTTGCGTCCGCAAGCGCGTCGAGCTTGAATTTCTTGAGTTCCCTTCCCCGCTTTTTGAGATGGATAGCGAAGATGTCCTTGCGCTCAGACTTGTCCGGTAGGTCGACGAAGAAAATCTCATCGAATCGCCCCTTTCGGAGCATTTCCGGCGGAAGTTGGGAGACATTGTTTGCGGTGGCAATGAGAAAGACCGGCGCAGTTTTTTCTTGCATCCAAGTCAAGAAGGTCGCAAAGACGCGGGCGGTCGTTCCAGAGTCTGAGACCGCTCCTCCGGAAGCTCCCGCAAATCCTTTCTCGATCTCGTCGGCCCACAAGATACAGGGCGCAACCGACTCCGCCACCTTGATTGCTTTGCGAATGTTTTCTTCGCTCTGCCCCACCAACGAGCCAAAAATCCGTCCTACATCGAGCTTCAACATAGGGAGATTCCAGTGAGCGGCGATCGCCTTCGCGATCAGCGACTTCCCACAACCCTGCACGCCCAAAATCAGGACTCCTTTCGGAGCGGGAATTCCGAATTCTCGAGCTTTGTCGGTGAAGCTGTTTGTCCGCTTCGCCAGCCACTCTTTCAGGAGCTCCATCCCACCAACATCAGACATTTGGTTTTGAGCCGGGTAGTACTCCAACAGCCCGCTCTTGCGGATAATCTGCTTCTTCTCCTCGAGCACCACGTCGACGTCGAACTTCTTCTTTTCGACCAAACTGCGGGCGAACACGGACTCAATCTCGTCCATTGTCAGGCCCTGGGCAGACTTGACAATGATCTCGCGCTCCAAGGACGGCAGCTTGGTGTCGACGTTTTTGTTTTCCTTTACTGCGTCCGTCACTTCGGAAAGCTTCTTGTCGATTTCTTCCGAAGATGGCAAGGCAAAGTCGACCACGGTGATGTCCTTCTCCAGGTCGGTCGGCAGGCTCAAGGAGGGGCCCATGATGACCAAGGTTTGCGCTTTCCCTCTTAGTCGCAAAGCCAAGTCGCGCAGAAGGCGAACCACGCGGTTATCTCGCATGTAAGGATGGAAATCCTTCAGGAGGAACACCGTGAAATCTGCCGATTCATGGATTTGGGCCAATGCTTCCAGCTCGCCGGGAAGCGTGCTGGCCTTGACTGCAGATGCCGCTCGATTCACTGCGGGCTTCATTCCTTGAGTAATCGACCATGTGTGCAATGTGCGATTTAGGTTTTTACAGACTGTTTGGAGCGTCTCTTCCACGCGGCGCTCTTCCCAACTGACGATGTACAAGATCGGGTACTTCGCCCGAATAAGGATATCGATCTCTTGCGCCGCCGTCATTCGCGCAAATTTACCTTGGTGGAGGATGCGTCCCAGAGACTCCGAACCAGCGTCCAGCAAGTCGATGAGTTATTTATTAACTTTCCTTTAACCGGATTGGGAATACTAACCGGTCGGGCGTATCGTCCGGATTTTAGCCATGCCTCTTCTCTACCTCAATCTGCCTGCGTCCGACTGGACTTTGAAACCTGTTTTCGACCTTCGCGAGCGATTCGAACGCCGCATCGACAAGGACTTTTCGGAGTCCAGCAGCGACAACCGTTCCGATTTACTATCCCGCTGGAGAGTTGGAGTCGATTACAGCTATCAGAACAAAATCAGCGGCCGGGTGATGTACCAGTACGCTCACAACCTGTTCTGGACGGCGGCAAAGAATGGCAACGTTCCCGAGCGGAGCGACCTCTTTTTGGCCTATCTGGACTACTCTCCTTCGAAGGACACCAAAGTTCGGCTGGGGCGTCAGCAACTGGTTTTAGGATCGGAGAGACTCCTGGGCCCCTCCGACTGGGGAAACACGGGACGATCTTTCGATATGGTCCGCTGGACTTGGCAGAACTTGGATGTCTTTGGTGGGCGGCTTGCGGTCAATGGAACTCCATCCAAAGATGCAGCCGTTGCCGGCGCCTTTTATACGAGCAACTTGGGCGACACGCTGTTCCTTTACAAGCACGATGAAGGGGGCGGTCTTCAGGACGATATCTACACGTTGGATCACAACTTCAAATATAAGAAGGATAGGTGGTCGGGAGATCTTGAAGTTGCTGGCCAGATGGGACGCACCGCCGACAAGAAGCTCGAAGCTTGGGCGGCAGGATCAAAGTTCAATTACCAGGCGACTCCAAAGTGGCGATACTACTTTGAAGCGGCAGCGGCCAGTGGTGGAGGGAGCGGAGACACCACCCGGACATTCGACCAGATCTACGCCTCCAACCATTCCCGTTTCGGCATCATGGACATGCAGGGCTGGCGAAATATGACGGATCTAAGCTTGGGCGTGAACTACAAACCTACCAAGCAGCTCTCGATCAGCGCGGAATATCACAAGTTCGGTTTGCTTGCCGCCGATGATGCCTGGTATTCGGATGGCGGACGTCCCAATTCCGGATTCAAGGACCCGACGGGTAACAGTGGAAAGGATGTCGGGCAGGAGTTCGATATCTACGCTTCATTCGCACCCGACAGCAAGTCGCAATTCGAGGCAGGATTTGGGGTTCTGAAGCCCGGACGGTTCATCGACAGCTTCGCAAATCGCGGTGATCGCAATCAAGTCTGGGGCTATTTGCAATATCGGTTGCGTTTCTGATTTAAGCAATCAGATATACTATTGTCCACATGTCCTCCGCCGGATGGATCAGGCTAAGAGGGGCAAGCGGCAATAACCTCAAGAAGATCGATGTGGCCATTCCCATCGGTCTTTTCACCTGCGTAACCGGGGTTTCCGGCAGCGGAAAATCGACACTCATTCAGGACACCCTCTTCCCTCGGTTGATGTTTGAACTCCACGGCACACGCACCGTGTGGGAGCCGCATGAATCGATTACCGGCCTGGACGAATTCGACAAGGTAATCGACATCGACCAGTCCCCGATCGGGCGGACTCCACGATCCAATCCCGCGACATACACCGGAACTTTCGACATGATCCGAGAGCTCTTCGCGCTTACTCCGGATGCGAAAATACGCGGTTATAAGAATGGCCGGTTCAGTTTCAATGTGAAAGGTGGTCGATGCGAGGCATGCAAAGGGGACGGCATCATCAAGATCGAGATGCACTTTCTGCCGGACGTGTACGTTCCCTGCGAAGTGTGTAAAGGAAAGCGCTACAACCGGGAAACGCTCGAGGTCAAGTACAAGGGCAAGAACATCTCCGACGTCTTGGAGATGACGATCGACGATGCCTGCGATTTTTTCAAACCCATTCCTAAGATTTATCGCAAGCTGGAGACTCTTCAGCAGGTGGGATTGGGTTACATCCGAATGGGTCAACCTGCCACGACTCTATCCGGCGGCGAGGCACAACGAATTAAGTTAGCCGCCGAGCTGTCGAAGCGGTCGACCGGTCGCACGATCTACATTCTGGATGAACCTACCACCGGCTTGCACTTTGAAGATGTTAAACGCCTCCTGGCGGTGCTGCACAAGCTGGTCGACCAAGGCAACACCATGCTTGTCATCGAGCACAATCTCGACGTCATTAAAACAGCGGACTGGCTGATCGACGTGGGTCCGGAAGGCGGAAATGGCGGAGGCATGGTTGTTGGTTACGGCACCCCCGAAGATCTGGCCAATAACGACAAGAGCTACACCGGCCGATTTTTGGCCGAGATCTTCGAAAAGGCGGGGCATCCGTATCGCATGGCGGCGGTAACTCTGAATGCAGCCGAGTCGCGAAACGGATACGATTTGGCGCCAAAAGCCGGAAAGAAGAAGGTCACGACAAAAGCTTAGTATCTCGGACTATCACCAGCCGTCCTTAGGACATGTCGGGCGCATACGTACATGCCATCCAGAATTCGCTTTCTGGTTTTTTAAATCTTCTCATCCGCCTTTCCCTTCCTCTCGCAATTCTCTTTGGGCTCGGCATCGTTGCGCTTTCTGTCACCTATTACATCCGTCGCGACTCGGCTGAAGATGGAATCCAGGTGCTGCGAGCGGGATTCGCCAAGCTGGCTGGACTTGCATTCGTAGGACTCGCCTTCGTCGTCTGCTGGTCGGCCCTGAGCCAGACCCGTAAGGTAACTGTCGATGCCCTGAACTGGAAGGATGCCTCGGAAGAGGTTGCGAATCCGACGGAAGACGCACCGTCGATCGATCAATATGGACCAGTCGCCGCCATCCTCGAGGAAAAGACATTTACCCGGACCATCGCCTTGCCTCTGGAAATAGGCCAACGTATCGAGGCGGAAGGAGTTCAAGTCCTATCCCAGTACCTCCCCGACACCAGCGCGACCAATGTAATCGACCAGGCAGACAAATTGGAGAAGAAAGGTAACGGTTACTTCCTCACCCGCCAAGTCAAACGTATGGATGAAACGACGGTCCCATTCCAAAACACGACCGTAAAGGTGGCGTTCGCGAACAAGGGAAATCGCGCATATCAATCTCAGTTCGAGGGTCGATTCACATTCAAAAATCCTCGCTCTGAACCCGCTAACCTTCGGTTCACCTTCCCCGTTCCATCATCCGGCACGATGAGCGATTTGAAGTTGACGGTTGGAGACACCGTCGTCTCCCAACCCGACGATCAAGGCTCGTTCCAATGGTCGGGCACGGTGGGACCTGGTGAATCAAAGACCGCTACCGTCACGTATGCCGCCGTTGGTTCGAGGACTTGGCGGTACAACGTGGGATCACAGCGACGCGCGGTGGAGCAGTTCAAACTAGATGCTCAAGCCCCTATGCCACTCAAATTCCTGCGGGGGAGTTTGCAGCCTAGCAACTCAGGAAGCAACCCAAGTTGGCAACTTTCGAATGTGGTGACAAGCCAAGCCGTGGCAATTAGTTTTCCGTCCGACAAGGTGGGTCGGGAAACCTTTGTGCAAACCATGGCCATGCTACCGGCCGCGCTCGCGTTGTTCCTCGTGGGTTGCTGGCTAATCTCCTGGCGGACTGGGGCCTGGCCCGAAACAACTGTATTCGCGGTCGGAATTTTTCTGTTTGCATTTGGACTCGGCGGATCATCCATATTCGCCCAGTATTTGGGATCCGTTGCAGGCGTGGGGCTTTCATTGGCGATCGGTTGTGGAGCGGTGGCTTTGGCGATGGGTAAGAAGTATCTCCTTGCGGCTTTGCCGGCGGCATTATTTGCGGCTGCATTTTTGAGCCCCGAACATACTGGTCTGATCGTGGCGATCGTGGTTGCCGCATGGCTTGCAACTTTGGTCGGCCTGAAATCCAAGTTTAACGGCACTTAGAAAGTTGTTGTTCTGCGCCCCGGGCTGATTGCTGGTCGAAGCTGTAAGCAGATCGTGGAAATTAATATTAGCGGGGCGTCGAAAGTAACTTTTGCTTTGTGCATATCGCTAGGGCAACT
>DATFHI010000163.1:0-4596 GCA_035248525.1 Fimbriimonadaceae bacterium
GTCCGCAGCGGAGAAAAAGGACTTGCCATTCCTTCACGACTCATTCGCAAAGCTCGACCAGGAACTATCAAGTTGCCGGGAAGCCACGACTCAAGCTCAGAATGAATTTCTCCATTCCGAAGATGGGTCGGAATCAACGACTAAGACCAGATTGGAAGTCCGGGCCTGGGCGATCGACTTGGCCGTGAGATGTGCGCACGCCGCGATCACCGCATCGAGCGGTGCGGCAAACTCCACTTCGCATCCGGCTCAACGGGTTTATCGAGAAGCTTTGGTCTACACCGTCAGCGCGCAAACTCCGGCGATCATGGAAGCGACACTCGATAGACTCACACGAAATTCCGCCTAACCTGCAAGCTCCCAAAGTTTTGCAATGTCGGACATGTGACCCTCCGGCGCATTGGGAGTCTCTAGCAGAATCGGCACATTGAAAAATCTCTCATCATTGACCAAGAATCGGAAAGCATCCTCGCCGATTTCGCCCTTGCCGATATGTTCATGCCGATCCACGCGCGATCCCAGCGCTTTCTTGCTGTCGTTCACGTGAATCGCATGCAGTTTGGAGAGTCCAATCAGCCGGTCAAACTCGCTCCACATGCTCTCGTAACCTTCACGAGTCCGGATGTCGTACCCCGCGGCAAACACATGGCAGGTGTCAAGACATACTCCGAGCCGGTCGGGTGCGCCCGTCAGTTCGAATAGCCGGGCAATCTCCTCGAACTTGGAATCCAGCGACGACCCTTGACCCGCAGTAGTCTCAGCTAATAGGACGGTGTCGTCCGTGTCCGCAAGCACCTCCAGGACCCCCTGCGCGGCAATCTTCAGACCCTCGTCGACGCCTTGGCCCATGTGGGCTCCAATGTGAGAGACCGCCCAGCGGATTCCGTAGTCCTTGCACCGACGCAATTCACCTTTGAGTCCGTCCAGACTTTTGGCGCGAATCTCGTCGCTGGGTGCGCATAGGTTCACCAAGTAGCTGTCGTGACTTACGACGCAATCGATGCCAGTTTCCTCGCGAGCCTCTTGAAACTCATCGACCATTTCCGGCGACACGATTCGAGCTCTCCATTGTTGAGGACTCGATGTAAAAACCTGGACAGTTGTACAACCCATCTCCTTTCCTGTGCGCACCGCTTTGGCCAAACCGCCGGCGGTTGGCATGTGCGCTCCAAGAAGATGAGTGGGCATGAGATGATCCTTCGGACTAATCGTATAAACTTACCTTCCGATGGGCCAGTACCTCCCCTGCTTCAAGGCTTACGACGTTCGTGGCAAAGTCCCAAGTGAACTAAACCCCGAGATCGCCTACGCGATTGGCCGCGCCTATGCCGATGAAGTCAAGCCGAAGAGCGTCTGCATTGGCTTCGACATCCGCTTGAGTGGACCTGACCTTTTCAATGCTCTGGCAAAGGGCCTGAATGACGGCGGGGTGGACGTTGTGCATCTGGGGATGATTGGCACCGAGATGGTGTACTTCGCGACCGCGTTTTACAAACTCGACGGTGGCATTATGATCACCGCCAGCCACAACCCGCCCGAATACAACGGTTTGAAAATGGTGAGAGCCGAGAGCCGCCCGATCAGCGGCGATACTGGGTTGACCGCCATCGAAAAGCGAACGTACGAGTATCTGCAAAACCCATGTGCACCAGTCGGAACTGGAGATATCGAGGACAAGGACTGCTACGACGACTTCATTGCGCATCTCCTGAGGATCGTCGATCCCTCCGAGATCAAAACCATGAAGGTGCTGGCCGATCCCGGTAATGGCGCCGCCGGCATAGCTCTTAAGAAGCTACTGCCTCACCTGCCACTCGAGGTCACTCTCCTTCGCGAGGAGCCCGACGGCAACTTCCCCAATGGTGTGCCCAATCCCATTCTCGAGGAGTCGCGGGATATGACGGAGAAAGCCATGCAGGCGGGAGAATTCTCCTTCGGTGTGGCGTGGGACGGAGACTATGACCGTTGCTTCTTCTTTGACGGCAAAGGGAATTTCATCGAGGGTTATTACATTGTCGGGTTGCTCGCCCAGGCGATTCTGAAAAAGGACCCCAACCACACCATCATTTACGATCCGCGTCTTACTTGGAACACCCTGGACATCGTGAGCCAGTTGGGCGGACGTGCAGTCGTTTGCAAAAGTGGCCACGCCTTCATCAAGGAGAAGATGCGGGCCGAAGATGCAATCTATGGCGGTGAAATGAGCGCCCACCATTACTTCAAAGATCATTGGTACTGCGATAGCGGAATGATCCCCTTCCTGCTCGTCGCGAGACTCATCACGCACACCGGGCGTCATCTTGGAGATCTGGTTGGGGAGATGATCGAGGACTACCCCTGCTCGGGCGAAATCAACTCCAGCGTCCAGGATGTTGGAACAGTACTAAAGAGGGTGGAAGGCAAATATTCCGACGGCAAAGTGGACCACATCGACGGACTGTCGGTCGAGTACCCGGAATGGCGTTTTAATCTGCGGGGGTCGAATACCGAGCCGGTGATTCGGTTAAATGTCGAAGCTCGGAAGAATAAAGTCCTAATGGACGAGAAAACTCAAGAACTTTTAGCTGAAATCCGCGTCTAGCCCTTTGATGTCGGAAGTCTCTGACTTGAACCGGTCTTAACTTTGACCGGGATTTGCCGATATCTTGAGTGGAACACCAAATCCCCAAAACAAGAGATCACGAAGAGGATCAAGCTACGGCATTCAGCCTCCACCGCGTGTGGGGGCCTTTTTCTTTCCGGGCGCCTACCTGAGCTCGTCCCGGGTCCATTGTTCCAGGTTCAAATCCGCAAGTAAAATAGAAGATTACTGCCCGGACCTTGGGCAGTTCGGAAACCGATTTGAAAACCCTCAGCGTTAACTACTACGACGTCCTCGGCGTAGGTCCAACCGTCGATCAGGCGACCGTTCGGAAGGCATATCGAAGGCTCGCTCAGAAGCACCATCCGGACGTCAGTTCCCATCCCGAAGCCCACGAGAACATGGCGCGGATCAACGAAGCGTTCCAAACGCTGATGGATCCGGCTCGGCGCGCAGAATACGACGCATTTTTGAGGGGCGGGGGAATTGATCCCGCAGAAGTTTCGAGGGCAGATCTCAAGAAACCCGTCGTCGTCAAACTGCGTTCACGCTTGAAGGCACACCTCACGCCCGTTTATGCGGTTGCGTTCACTCCGGATACAGGACAATTGGTCTCGAGCGCCTTCGATAATGAACTCATTTGGTGGAGCAGGGAGGAGCGTCCCGAACGGCGGTTAAAGCTCGACAATGGCGTCATCTCGGTTTTGCGAGCCTTTCCGGAGGAGCGACTAGTGGCCGCCGGAAGCGCCGAAAACCAAATCAGCTTTTGGCACCTTAATGGGGAGCGGGTGGAGTCTTGGAAGGCATCCAATGAAGAGTGGGTCTCTTGCTTGGCGATCAGCGCCGACGGCAATTCGCTGGCGACCGGGTCCCTGCACCACACGCTAAGCGTCTCCAACACCCACAACGGGCAGTTGAATTACCGCAAGCTGGACCACGAGGATGCCGTGACCTCGGTGGCTTGGTCGGCTAATGGGAAGTTCTTAGCGACCGGTGGCGGAGATGCAACCGTACATATTCTCAATGGCGCAACGGGCACGCTCATTCAGACGATTAAGCAGATTCGCTCGACCGTTACCGCGATGGCGTTTTCACCCGACGCCCGATACCTTGCCATCGCCGGTGTGGATCTTTCCATCCGAATTTTCAGGCTAAAGGACGGTCTAATGGAGAAGATGGTTTACGGTCATACGAAGCCCATCGAGGCGCTGGCCTTCCACCCCAACTCGTGGCTGATTGCGAGCGGCTCGCGCGACGGCACCGTCGGACTCTGGAATGCCGCGAAAGGGATTGGGAATGTGCGCATCGACGCCAGTTCCCGACCCATTTCCTGCGTGGCTTTCAGTCCAGACGGGGAATTACTCGCCACCGGCGGACAAGACAAACTTGTTCGCCTTTGGGACGTCACTGCGAAGGACGCCTAACGAGGCGCAACGGGCGCTAGCTCGAATGAATGTGGCACCGGCTTCGCCAATGCGCGTGCTCGGGCAATCATATCGTCGCTGAATGCATCCAGCGCTTTTACTGCGGCGTCACGCTTGGGTCCGGTCGCCCAACGTTGCGCAAACTCCACCTGGCGCCAGTTGGCAAATGCCAAATCTGCCCGGCGATTGACCGCCGCCGCCACGGCTCTCGCCTGTTCCATCATCGGAGTCTCGAATTGGGCAAGATTGATTCCAATGGCAAGTTGGTCAGGCGTAAAATCGCCGATTGCTTTTCCATCGATTGTCAGGCGATAGGTTCCGGCTTTGAGGTTCTTAACAATCAAAGTCTCTTTGTTCAGCTTCTCATCAAAGTCGCTGCTCGACAAGACCAACGCTGCATTCGCATCTTTTCGGTCGACTGGGAACGGCAGGCCGCCCTCGGTTTGAGTCCAGCGAATTGTGTCCTTGGCGCTCTGAACTTGAACCTTGGCCATCATCGCCTGGGCTTGACCGGATGCGGAGTCGATGGTCACATGGCTCACCACAGGAGTCGCGCCCCAAGCCAAAAGGAGCTGTTCCGCCATGACAAGG
>DATFHI010000164.1:0-3025 GCA_035248525.1 Fimbriimonadaceae bacterium
ACGCTTGTTGAGGGCGCAGCTTCATGAGGTTGACTTCGCCCAACAGCATCCGAGTCTCCACGCTGTTCGGGTCGCGGGCGACGGCTTCATTTAAATCGCCCATCGCCTCATCTTCCCGACCGGCTTGCATCCAGGCTCTAGCCGCCATCGCGCGAAGTTCTACTCTTTCGGGGAGCAATTCCGCCGCTCGGCGAGCCTCTTTCGCCGCTAGCTCCGGCTGTCCAACCAATAGCAGCGTTCGAACCAGTGCGATGCGTCGCTCGACGTCCAGAGGTTCGGCGTCGACCGCATCGCGCAACATCAGGATTGCGGAAGTGCTCTGTCCGCTCCGCACCATGGCGTCCAGGTCGGCGAGTAGTTGCTTATTGTCGACTGCCGGCTTAACTTTGGGAATGATCGCCTCAACGGGCACCTCGGTTCTCGTTCCCGGCAATGGATCGGGAGTTTGAATCTTGGGCTGGACCGCCTGCCCTTTCATCGGGCCCGCCTTGATGTATTCCGTCCAGGTTCGGGCAAGGGAGAGCGCGGAATCCTCCAGGTTTAGACCATTAGGACCCATAACCGACATTGGCCGGTCTTCAGTCTTGATGGTTTCGGGTTTCGGATAAATCTTAGTCGGCTTCCCGTTCTTGTCGACCCCATCGATCGGCGTCGGTTTTTGACTGGGATCTATGAGCTCCGTTCCCTTTGCCGGGTCCTTCCAGATCAATTTTCCGCCCTTGAAAAGCTGGATCCGACCCATGACCGAGTTGCCAAATTGGTAGGCGCGAACGAAGATGATGTATTCGACCTTCAGCTTCTTCGCCGCATCTTGAGCTTGGTCGATGGTCGGTACTTCAGGCGGGTTTTTGATGAGGCCGTCGGTGGTCGCGGCGCGGAAAATAGGATCGGTATAGCTCCAAACAACCGGCGCAAACACGCCTGCTCGCTCAAGTTGCTCGGCCATCGTGTTGGCGATGGCGACGTTGGGATCGCCCAAGCGATCGTCCGGCATCTTCTCCTGAATAATCAAAACGCCGGATATGGCGTTGGCCATTCCGGCGAGTAACCAGCAAACGAAGGCGAGGATGCCGCGCATGGATTTAGCCGCCCAGAACCTTGATGGCCTGTCGGCTGGCTTCTGCACCCTGGGTATTTCCCGATTTCTCGAATGCGGCCGCTGCCCGAGTATAAGCGGCAACGGCGTCACCGTTTCGTCCCATCGCTGCGTAGCACTGGCCGAGCCGCTGATTGGTCGTGCCTTGATCCGCTCCGGCTCTTAGAGCCCTCTCATAAGTTGCCGCGGCGGCGCTGTAGTTGCCCTGCATCATCTGACTTCGGGCGGTGGCGATCAGCGCCTGTCGGCCGTTGCCAGTTGGGGCGCTTTCCCCGCCAGAGTTTCCGGTCTTGCCGCCATTGCCTTTGCTGACTTCGATCTCGATGATTCCCGGATCGTTCTTCTGTGGTTCAGGATCGACCCTTCCTCCGTCGTTTCCGTTGTTCAAGGGTCCTGGCTGAGGGTCGAGGCGGTTCTCCGTCGTATTCGCTTGAGTGTTCCCTTGATTCGCGTTCTTGTCCCCGCCACCGACTGGGGGCAACAACCCTCCGGGAGGTACGTTAACAGTCACTGGTCCGATGGAACCTTCTAAACCTCCATCGGGCTTGGCCAAGGGTCCGCCGGTGTAACGCGGAAGGCGGATGTTGTCGTTTGCGTTTGCGCGGGGTCCATTGCCGTCCAGAGGTACATCCTGCCAACCAGGGGAAGTCACAGGATTCTGAGTTTGGGGAGCCGTGTTTTGGACTTGGGAGTCGCTCTTCGGAGGAGCGTCTTCGAAAGTTTTGTAGTTGGTCAACTGGTTGGACGCAACCAATTTGGAGTTATCGTTCGACTTGGCATTGGCAATCGCGAAGAGCGAGCCTGCGGCAATGACCAAAACCGTCGCCGCCGCCGCGCCGAGAATTGCAATGCGTCGATCGGGCGGACGATTCGCCTCAAACTTCTCAACCGCCAACATGTTTTTGAGGTCGTTGACTTTGAGCTTGTCCAGAGTGGAGTCCGGTTGGAGCTCGACCACGCGCTCAAAGCATTCCAACGCCTCGGCGAGCAAGCCCTTGCGCTCCAGGCACATTCCTTTCAGGGAGACTGCCGGGGCGGAAGTGGGATCGCTGGCGATCGCCGTCTCGGCAACCATCAACGCATCCTCGGTCCTTCCGTCGGCAAAGAGCCGATTCCCGTCGGCGATCATCGCCGTCAGCCGGTCGGTGGCCAGGGCCAACTCCGCCGGGTCGATCGTTGCGCCGCACTTTTTACAAAAGGCGCTATCGAGGCTGTTATGCGTGTTGCATTGCTTACAGGAAACCATTTCTCACCTTGGGCTATTGTCCGCCGAATGTTTCATTTTACCAAATGACCGCTTTGGTAACCCCCGGCGGATCTCGATTGCGTATACGTCGCTCAGCCCCGCATAGGGATAGACGCGCAAAACTCGGCCAATCTTCTTAATTGCTTGCAAAAAAATCGTCATTGCCCCTTGTCGAGTGATATTGCGAGTCTTGGCGATCTGCTCGAAAGTCAAGCCAAGCAGGCGGCTATCCAGCACTTCCGTCTGGTTCTTGGTCAGGTTTGCGCGCTTGAAGACGGTCTTTAGCTCGCGCTCGAACATCTCGTCGCCCGGCCGGCGGCAAGTTGCGATTTGGAAATGGGTCTCCGCCCGTTCGTGCCGGGCATGTCTCTTGAGGGGAATGAAGTCTAATTCAAATGGAGCGGACTGCTCTTCGCCGGCAAGGGCCAAAAGGGCGTCCGCCACAAAACTGAGATCTGGGGTAATCATTTTTGCTCTCTACTAGATAGTATATATTTGTCTACTATATACAAGTCTGTAGAAACGATTTTTGTCAACCACCGATTTTCAGAATTTGCGATCCGGGACCTCCCGCTAGTTCACTGGAACGCCGGGGGTATAATCCAACCCATCTCGCACGAGTTTCGGCCGCGCGGCCAGGTCCCCACAAGGGTAGTCAGCGCGAAATCCAACCGACTCGGAGG
>DATFHI010000165.1:0-8290 GCA_035248525.1 Fimbriimonadaceae bacterium
TTAATTTCCGCTTAGGTCGTTAATTTTCACCTTTTTCGTCGAACCATATACATATCTGGCGAATAGTCCCAAATCGGAACGGGGCGTTTAGCTGGTACGTCATGAGAGTTGACGCATATCCTCCTTCCCTCTGGAGCGAGAGAAATCTTCTCCGGAGAACCACCACCGGGCCCCTTCCCTCAAGGGGCCCATTTAATTTTTGGAGATCAGCACGTCGATCAGGGCGAAGACAAATACGCCAATCGACACAAATCCATTCAGGGTGAAGAACGCAAGGTTGACGCGGCTGAGGTCGTTGGGTTTGACCAAAGATTGCTCGTAGGTCAAGAGCAGTCCGGCGAATACAACCCCCACGTAGTACACCGGTCCGGCTTGGACCAAATATCCGCCCACCGCCAAACAAGCCACCGCCAGCAGGTGGCAGATTCGGCTGATACTCAGGGCATTTACTTTTCCAACGGTCTGCGGAATCGAGCGGAGACGATGTTCACGGTCGAAATCCTCGTCCTGCAGCGCATAAATGATGTCAAAGCCTGCCGTCCAGAAGAGGACGGCAAAGGTCATCGGCAAGATGGCCCAATGAAGGCTGCCGGCAACCCCGACCCAGGCGGCCGCGGGCGCGATCCCGAGCGAGAGCCCCAGCAGAAAATGGCAGAGCGGCGTAATGCGTTTGGAGATCGAATAGAAGAGGGTGACTCCAAGCGCCACCGGGCTCAACGCAAGGGCCAGCGGATTTAGCAAAGCGGCGGCAAGGATGAAGATTGCGCAACTGGCAAAGAAAAAGATGCTGGATTGTCTGAGGCTCAGCAAACCCGCGGGAATGGCGCGCATCTTGGTTCGGGGATTGACCGCATCGATTTCGCGGTCGGCAATGCGGTTGTAAGCCATGGCGGCGCTGCGACAACTCACCATCGCCAGGACAATGAGGAGGAATTTGTCGATGCCGGGCCAGGCAGTATGGCGCGAGGCCAGCGACCCCCACATCATCCCGATCATCGCGAATGGCAAGGCGAAGATCGAGTGCTCGAACTTGATCATTTCGAGGTAGATCCGCAGTGCGGATGGT
Source organism: Fimbriimonadaceae bacterium (assembly GCA_035248525.1). Classification (GTDB taxonomy): domain Bacteria; phylum Armatimonadota; class Fimbriimonadia; order Fimbriimonadales; family Fimbriimonadaceae; genus 55-13. Next base: position 1,067 of record DATFHI010000165.1, read on the forward strand.
CCTCTGGTCGCGGTTGCCATCAGGGAAGAGTTTACTGTTTCGGAGTCATCGACTTGCCGATTTGAACTAGGAAGATGATTCCTCCCGAAGATGATCGGGAGGACTAGAAGTTCGGCTAAACGCCAGCCAACGCCGCGTGATGCTCAAAATGCTCACTCGCGGCTTGAGTAAGCGTCGTGAAGTGAGCGCCCTTCTCACGGAAGTAACGGATCGTCTTCTTCAGATCCTCGACCGAGTCGTGGTAATCACGCAGACCCAGACAAATAACTTCGCGGTTCAGGTTAGCGTCAAAGAGCTCAGTCAGGTTGGAGAATCCGGCATCCAGGTATCCCATCTGCCCGTTGTGGGTGGCAACCGGCACGTGCAGAACTTTATTGGAACCCTCCTTCTTCAGGTTCTCGCGATCGCTGTGATAAGGCTCATGTGGCGCTTCGCTCCAATCCACGAACATCTTGTACTCAGCATCCGGCACGACCGAGCTGTCAACCAGAATTCCAATCTCCTCGAGGTACGGAATATCCGTTGGCAGCAAGGCAAAGGCGCCGGCGCGAAAGGCGGTTACCTTGATGGTATGGGATTTCAGAGTGTCTTTGGCGAGCCAGATGATGTTGGCTCTTTCTTTGGAATCTTCGACGTATCCCCGCTCATTTTCGAAATTGACCTTCATTCCCATCTCATGCCAACTGGGAATCTTGTGTGCGAACTCGTGATAGTAAAGGTTGGTGTTTGCGCTGGGGTCCTTCAGGGATACGTGCACCATCCAAGTCGCCGGTACAAACTCTGTCTCGAAAACCTTGATGTAGTCCGGGGTGTAGCAGCGATCGTGGTGCGCACCTTCGCAATCAATTGTGAATACGACATTGGGCATGAGCGTAGATTTCTCCTATGTTGAGACGGCGTCGTCTCGGGTCGATTGGGAATGTCGAGAACGGGGCCAAAAAGCGGCTCGAAAGAATCGCCCGAAAATCTGAACCGGTATGGAAGCGGCTGAGGTCGGCGTTCGGTCGGTAATTCCTGATCAAGATCAGTTGTTTGCCCCGGAAAGCTTTTTCGGCTTCCGCGAGTGGAAGTCCTGCTACTATTCTACGAGATTTTTGGCGGCCAGGGGTTGGCGGAATGCAGAACTATTTTTCCTGCCGCAGAGAGTTAAGGATCGTGGTGAATTCTTTCTTCGCCGCGATCTCCTGGTCGACGTAATAGGAGTCGATAAGGGCGAACGCACCCTCCTTTCCACCCCAGACGAAAGCACGGTAGGCGAGCTTTTCCCCATCCTTGTCTTGGAATGTTCCCCACACCTCACGACCTTTCGATTGGCCATATGTAGCCGGTGCCGACTCATTGGTGACTTTGGTCGCTTCCCAGGCCGCCTTGATCCAGTTCCTAACCTCTTCCACTTCCACTTCGATGTCGAATGAGTCCGGGTCGCGGTACCAATATCCAACAAGGTCGAGGGTGGTCGAGTCCGTGTTGAGCGTGAAGTAACTCCAAGATTGAGTTGTCGATGCACTCCCAGGATCGAATTCCAAGTCATCCTTCTCCGGTCGCGCCGGCAAGTTGATCGCGAGCGGAAATTCGGGGAAGTAGTACCTTGCCCAGCCATCCTGAAGAGTTGCAACCACAGTCGGTTGACCAGACCCTTTACGCTGCGGCATATCCCCCATCATCTTCATCGCCTGGTATCCGCCAAATGCGCAAAGGCCGAAGATGCTAAACACCCCAAGCCCGAGAATCACGAGGATCGGCAACCACGGAATGGGCTTCGTAACGGGTGGCGGAGGGTTCATCATGGCTTTGGGAGGTTCGCTCGAGATCGAAAGGCATGGCAAATGGCGATTGCGAGTGCGTCGGCCACATCATCCGGTTTAGGGGTGGCGGGAAGGCTCAAAAGCTTGGCAACCATAAAGCCGACCTGTTTCTTATCCGCATTGCCGACTCCCACGACGGCGGATTTGATTTCCGGTGGAGCATATTCACACCACTCCAAATTGCGCTCATGGGCAGCGAGCAGGATCACGCCGAGCGCTTTGCTGACATCCATCGCGGTGGTCTTGTTGGCCGCGAATACGAGTCGTTCCGTGGCCATCGCATTGGGTTTGTGCTGGTCGATCAGGGCAAGCACTTCTCGGTGGATTTGAGCGAGGCGGTCGATGATTCCAACCCGGGGAGTTTGGATAAGTCCGTGGGTGATCGCGGTGACCCGAGAGCCTTCGCGATGCACGACGCCGTAGCCGACGCGCTCCAAACCCGGATCGATTCCCAAGATCGTCATCCCGCCGGCATTTTACAGATTCCAGCGATGCCGTGGCTATAATCCGAACAGCCGATGAGCCAAGACGCGCCAAATCCGGTCACCGCCCCCACAAAGTTCAACCCGTGGCTGTTCGTGCCGCTGCTGTACTTCATGCAGGCTATCCCAGTGACGATCGTGCAAGAAGTGGCAGCGATTTTTTACAAGGATATGGGCGTCGAGCCCGGCCCGATTCTGCAGTGGACTTCGCTGATTGGTTTGCCCTGGTCGATGCAACTCTTACTCGGTCCGCTGGTGGACCTGAACTTCACCAAGCGCAAATGGATTTTGGGCGGGCAATTTCTTATCGCCATCGGACTCGGGGCGACCGCGTTCCTGCTCAATCTGCCCCACGCATTTGAAATCACCTTGGTTATCCTCGGCGCCACGGCGATCACTTCGGCACTCTGCAACATCGCCACCGACGGCTTTTATCTCCTGTCGATGTCCAAGGATCAGCAGGCGGAGTTTGTGGGCGTCCAAACCACCTCCTACCGGCTTGGCCGACTGTTTTGCACAGGACTGTTGGTGCTCTTCGTCGGACTCATGACACGCTTTGCCCCCCTGCCGGTGAATGTGCAGGGCGGGTCCATGGTGTTCAAGGACAAGCAGCAGTTTGTGCTTCGAACCGATGCCCAATTAAAGGTAAGCGAGGGTCTTATAACGGATGAAAACGGGCTACCTCTCCAACCGGAAATCAAGACTCCCGGAGGAATGTTTGGACTGACCATTGGTAACGACGGATCCCTAACCGCTTCCACCGTACTGGGTCAGAAACCGCTGGGGATTATCAGCCTGGCGTCCGATGGCGCTTCAGGCGGCTACCAAATGCCTGCCGTCGTGACTGCCGCCTCGGTCCAAGCCAATTTCGCCGGCGGCTCGAGTCAGGCCCCGGTCAATCCCATTTTGGCTTGGACGCTGATTCTCGCTGGATGCGCGGTCATCTACTTCCTCGGTCACTTGGCCAACCGATTCACCATCCCCCGGCCGGCAGAGGATCAACCGCAAGATGAGGACTCCCCGGTAGAAACTCGCCGGAACATCTCCCGGACCTTGTTGCTCGTCGCGGTCGGATTAAGTGGTTACTTCTTCCTTAGCTCGATCGTAAAGCTGGTCGCCTACTCCATTTGGAAAGCCAAAGACGGAACATTGCCCACGTTCGATCCGGCAGGGAAGATCACCGGTCAAGTGACTGGCCTTCATGGCTGGGCCCTGCCGCCGCATGGCAAGTTCATCGGGTTCGACTTGGGTCTTACCGGAATCGGCGCTGAGGTTTTCCAACTGTTGGTGTGCGGCTTTTTGCTCGCGCTGAGTCTCTTTGCCGCTCGTCAATCGCTCAAGGGAACGGCGATGGCGGAAGCATTGGGCACCTACGTCCGGCAGTCCGGATTCCCCGCCATCTTCGGGTTCATCCTTTTTTACCGGCTGGGCGAGGCCATGGTCGGCAAAATGTCGCCGCTTTTCCTGAAGGCGAGTTTGGTCGAGGGCGGATTGGCGATTCCCAACGATCAACTCGGACTGATTAAAGGTCTCGCCGGGGTCATCGGCATTATTGTGGGGGGACTCACCGGCGGTTGGGTCGTATCGAAGATCGGGCTACGCCGCGCGTTTTGGCCCTTGGCGTTCGCCATGCATATCCCCAACTTGCTATACGTATGGGCGTCGACTCCGAACATGCATCCGCCACTGTGGAGCCTGTACATCGTGGACTTCGTCGATCAATTCGGATACGGTTTTGGGTTCGCCGCCTACATGGTTTACATCATGTGGGTTGCCCAACGCGGTCACTTCAAAACCACCCACTATGCGATCGGCACCGGCATGGGCGCGTTGTGCATCGCCTTTGCCGGGATCATTAGCGGCATTATTCAGGCAAACTTCGGCTATCACTGGTTCTTTATCAGCGTCATTTTCCTCACCATTCCGGGCATGCTGACCCTGCTCTTTATTCCTTTGGATGAGAGCCACCGACAAGCCAAAGCGGCATAACTAGGTAAAACGAGCTATGGATTTCAAGTCGCTGGACGCCTTGGTATCAACCGCGATCCAGGAAGGCGTGTTCCCTGGCGCGGCGTACGCGATCGGATATCGCGGGAAAGTGGTACACCGCAAAGCGCAAGGTCGGCACACCTACTGTCCGGAATCCAAAAGTACTGAACTCGACACCGTCTGGGACTTGGCTTCAGTGAGCAAGGTCGTGGGGACCACATCGGGCGCAATGATCCTGTACGACGAGGGGAAACTGGACTTCGATCGGCCCGTGGCGGAGATCATTCCGGAGTTTGGGCAAAACGGCAAATCGGCGATTACGCTTCGCAACCTCCTTCTCCACAATTCCGGTCTGATCGCATTTCGAGCCTATCAAAAAACCTGCACCACCCCCGAAGAGGTTATCGCCGCGATCTATGCAGAAAAGCTGATCAACCCGATTGGCGCGAAGATGGTCTACAGCGACTTGGGGATGATCACGTTTGGAAAGCTGATTGAAACCGTGAGTGGTCGAAGTTTCACGGCATTTCTCAATGAACGAGTGTTCCAACCCTTGAAGATGTCCGACACGTTGTACACACCGGTAACTCAAATTCGGAGGAGGTGCGCACCGACGGAAGGGATCGAAGATTGGCGGGCCAACCTGCGCAAGCAGCGCGGACTCGACACTCCGGAAGTTCGAGAATTGGAGAAGCAGCCGGACGGCTCGAGTTGGATCACCGGCGAAGTCCATGATCCAAATGCGATGGTTCTGGCAGGCGTCGCCGGCCATGCTGGGTTGTTCTCCACCGTGGACGATTTGTGCAGATTTATGGCCATGATGCTGAACAAAGGCAACGGGCTATTTAGACCATCTACCATCGAACTCTTCACGCGACGACAGAACGATTCCAGCAGTCGCGCCTTGGGTTGGGACACCAACCGGAACCATGATGCCAGCGCGGGCGACCTCTTCTCCGAAGCCAGCTTTGGTCATACTGGCTACACTGGCACCTGCGTCTGGGGCGACTTCGAGAACGAGACGTTCGCGGTATTGCTGACCAACCGGGTCAACCCCACGAGTGATAACACCAAGATCGTCCGGTGGAGAGCTAAGTTCCACGATGCTGCTTTTAGGGCGATTCATGGATAATGGCGGATAACCCATGAATGAACCTGGCTTCGAGGTCGGGCTTTCGGAACGCGAGAAGGAAGTGCTCTTCTTGGCTGGGGAGGGTTTGACCGACAAGGAGATCGCGCTCCGCCTGGAAATTGGCCAAAAAACGGTTCGAACGTATTGGGACCGGATGCGTGCGAAGCTTGGCGCCGCCAGCCGAACGGAAGTTCTCGCCAAAGCTCTCCACACCGCCTTCGATGCGGTCGCCGAATCGGAATCCCGCCTCCGGATCTTCGTAGAGAACATGCCCGTGATGTTCAACGCCTTCGACGAAGACCAGAACGTCATCCTCGCCAATAAGGAGTGCGAGATCGTCAGCGGCTTCGCCAAAGAGCAGTTTTACGATGGAACGGTCTTTGTGCGCGGCTTTCCCGATGAGGTCAGGCGCGCGGCCGTCATTTCAAAATTCAAAACGATTCGGGGCGAGTACCGAGATCAGGAAATTGAAGTCACCTGCGCGGACGGTACGAAGAAGGTTATTGCCTGGTCCTCCCGGGCGAAGGAGGCTCCGGTTGAAGGTTGGGCTTCGTGGGCAATCGGAATCGACGTTACGGAGCGAGTCAAAGCCCAGAAATCACTTGAGCAGACGGAGGCAAATTTCCGGCGACTTCTGGAAAGCGCCTCTCAAGGCATTTGGATGGTCGACACCCAGCACCGGACTATTTTTGCCAACCAACGCTTGGCCGACATGTTTGCCTGCTCAGTCGAAGATATCCTCAGCAACGACGAAGCGACGTTTCTCGACAATGAATCTCGCCAGTTGATTCGCGAGCTCATTGCGACCGGTCCGATCAGCGGAACCCGCGCCCAGTTCACCTTCAAGTTCAAACGCGCCGATGGTGTGGACTTATGGGCCTATGTTGATGTCGCCCCGATGTTCGATCTGGATGGCGACCTGCAGGGTCACGCCGCAATCCTCACCGATATCAGCCGTTCGAAATCTCTCGAAGTCTCCACAAGCCTGACTCGCGACCTTTACGAAACCGTGCTTGCCGACTCCGGTCTGCTGTATCTCCGGCTCGACCGCCAAATGTCGGTGGTCGACGCCAATCTACCGAACGGAGAATCGCTACTGGGCATGGTCAGTGACGAACTATCAGGGGTGTTGACGCCTTTTGGAGCGTGGAGCGATGGATTCAACCGGTGTTTCAACATGCACGAGACGGTGGAATTTGAGAGCCGAATCGGACTTGGTAAAGCCGCCGGCTCCTACCTCGTCAAGATGAAACCGGAGCCGACGAGTCAACAGCAAGTTGGATACGTCCTCGCCCTCTTGACAAGCCGCGTCCCTCAGTAGGGCCACTTTAGATATCGCGCATTCGGCTGGAGCAAACCGATGTTCTGCTCATCGTAGAGCTCGCGCCAGGACTCATGCTGGTGGCTCAGCTCCAATTCCACTGCGGGCCGAAAGAGACTCAAGTGCCGAGCGACAAGGGAACTCAACGGCCCATTAGCTTCCACCCGCATAACCGGCTCCTGGGATTCCGTTCCCTTCACAAGCGTCTTTACGCTGGCGATCATCGAGGTAATCGCGTCCCCTTGCAGGACATTCGCTTCCCAGTTGTCCGGTTTGCCGGGCAGATACATGTGGAAGATCTGGGCGAGGAATTCTGCCGGACTCATGCCCAAGTAGATGAGGGTCCGAATATCCAGGGCGTTTGGATTCATGGGATATGAACCGGGTTGGTCGGACGCTTCGCCGTCCTTCAGGATCAGCTTGCCTGACTCCACATTCAGGTTGAGCGGCCCAAATTTTTCCCAAGGCACCAACCTCTTTTGCGGCTCGAAATCC
>DATFHI010000166.1:0-12505 GCA_035248525.1 Fimbriimonadaceae bacterium
TCTATATTCGACTCGCGGCCAAGCTGAAGGAACTCACCCAAGCTGACCATCTTGCGCTTTACACCGTCGCGGAGTTCACTGATCAGTTCGTGGTTCGGGCAACTACGCAGGATGCGCCCAGCCAATTCCAAGACGTCCAGTTGGCGGTCGATCTGAATTTGGCTCCGGGCCAAATCAAACATCGGTGCGAGCAGGCCATCGCCTCAATTGAGTCCACTGGAACCCAGGCTCGATTTGCCAATGTGATTCTCATTGAGTCGGGGCGAGTGGTTGGAATCATCGCCTTGGCCCATTCCCTGGCGAATTCATTGGTCGAAGTCCAGGCCCGAGCCGAAGAGGTTGCACCTTATGTGGCTTCGATGATCCAGGAAGAGCTGCGAATGGAGATCGAGCGCCGCCGCCTGCGGGAAACTGAACTGCTCTATGACATCGCTTCCATCGCTTCGGGCTCCGAGAGCGTGGCAAATTTGGCTTCAAGAGTCGCAAGAGAGCTTTTTGCTTCTCTGCCGGCTGACCAAGTCTCGGTTCATTGGTTGGATTCCGGCACCCCGATAAACGTCGCGAGCGTAGGCGCGAACATGCGGATGCTCGATGCAATCATCGAGCACGCTTGGCAGAACGAAGAAGATTGGGAACTCCATTTATTCGACGCTCGTGCGGACGCCCGGATCGATGCTTCCGCCGCTCTGAAGAATCGCATCGGTAGCGGCGCCGTAGTGCCACTGGTGGGCGCTGAAGGCCCAATCGGATTGCTAGTTGCGGCAACCCATACGCGGGGCGCGATCGACAGTCCGCAGTTGGAAAGCCTGAGAATCGCGGCGATTGAATTGTCGCGGGCCATTTTACGGTTGGAAGGCACCTCCGCAAAGCATCAGGGTTTAATGACTCCCACAGAATTCGCCAGGGCGGTCGGCAAGGACCGGGGAGCATTCGTTTTCTTTGAGCCGATTCGCCGCGACCATTTGGTAGAAGTGTTCGGACGGACGGCAGTTGAGCATTGCCTGCAAAAGCTTGCGCGGCAAATTCGCCAAAAACTGCCCGATGGCGGCTGCATCTGTCGGCGCGATCAAGGAGACTTCTTGGTCTTTCTTCCCGGAACGTCCATGGATCGAGCGGCCAAATGGTCTGACGAAACCTGCGGAGGAGCGGCCCTCATCCCGGTACGGTCAGTGGATGGCACCGCATCGATTCCACTAGCCCTTCGGTCTAAAGTAGCAGAGTTTGATAGGCAAGAACACGGGGTTTTTGACGCAGTTTCCGCCTAATTGCGCACGTCCCGGTAGTTTTGCGCGTTTCGTTACACCTTAACACGAGCTACAGTTGTAATTGCGTACCGGATTGCGCGCATTTCTGGCAGCTTGTGTGCCAAAGGAGAGAGAAATGGGGAGAAGATCGCAGAATTCCGGAATGCGAGGTGTCGTCCATGAAAAGGGCGGCTCCGGACAACGGAAGAAAATGACGCAAAGCGACACGGAGTTGATTGCGGGAAGCGCCCAGCAAGCGATTGATCGTGCCAAACGGACCCTTCAAAAGGATCCTTCACACGTAGGCGCGCTGGAGGCGCTTGCCAAAGCCCAGTGGCAAACCAGCCAGTGCCAAGACCTTGTCCAAACCTTGAAGCGGTTGATCGAACTGAACCCGTACGAGCCAGGCTACCACTCGCTCCTCGCGGGCGCTTACCAGAGCCTCGGACTTTGTGGCGAAGCGGTGAAGTCTCATTTGCGAGCGGTCGACCTCGGATTTCCAAAATCGGCCGAGATGGACTCCATGATCGAAGAGCTTCGGGCCTGGCAAGGCAAGCTTGTCGCGGAGATGATGGAGTCGGATCCGGTGTTTTTGGCGGCCTATCGGCAGGACCCGGCGAAGGCGTGCGCGGAAAAAGGGTTCGATTTCGCGATCGCGGTGGAATCGACCGACTTGATTATTCGGGAACGGGAAACTCGGGCCGGACTGTTCGCCCGCCCATCCTAAATTAGGCTCCGCTTAGGGTCCGATACCAGCCAATGACCTTCTGGACATAACGCTGAGTTTCTTTATAGGGGGGAACTCCGCCATACTTCCGCACGCTACCGGTGCCGGAGTTGTAAGCCGCCAGGGCGAGGATGAGTCCCTGGAATCCGTCGCCCGTCTGCTTGCTGTATTTGTCCAGGTGGCCGCGCACAATTCGCACGCACCCGTATAAGTTTTCCATCGAGTCGTACGGATTTCCGATTCCCATTCCGGCGGCGGTGCCCGGCATCAGTTGGCCCAATCCCATCGCGCCCACGCTGCTCCGAGCCGAGGGATTGAATCCGCTCTCGACGAGGACCATCGCCAAGATCAACCTGGCGTCTACTCCGTACTTCAGGCTAAATCCAACCACCCCTTCCGCGATTCGATAAGCCTCCGCATTGCTGAGGCGCGGATTTCGGCCCTTAATGAACCCGGCGTAAATTGGCGTGACTTCATGGGCGGGAAGACTCCACGATTTGGCGGCTTGAGTGCCGCCTTTTCCAATCGGGCCAGAAAGGGGGGATTTATTGGTGCTTCGCGCGACGCCTCGGGAAGTTTTGCTGCCTTCAAGTCGTCGACGAGCGGCCGCTTTTTCTTCTTCGATCCGTTCGATTTCGCTAATCTTTCCTTCCGGAGCGGCGGCGATCAAATTGCACTTAAGCTGCGAGGTTTCCGTAGCCCGACTTGCTTTCACGATGAGTCGGGCGGGGACTTCGTTGCCCTGCAGCCAATCCGGAACTGCATGCGCATCGACGATTTCGGTTCCTCCGTCGGTCCGCTCCAACATGAGGGCGGCTTTATCTTGAACTCGGAAAACGCCCTTAACCCGTCCCTGAACCTCCACGATTCGGGTGCCGACGAGGGTTTCCAAAGCGGGAACGCCAACCGCCTGGCTGATCTTGTATTGCTTGCGCAACGCCATGTATTGCTCCAGGCTCTGCCCATTCGCAAAAGTTGCGGTGAGGAGTGCGAAGAGGACGGAAATTCGTTTCATCGGCATTGCCAATATTCCATGATTGGCTTGCATCGTCCCTTGATGGACGGTTTGAGAGCGATAAAGTTCTGGCGGAGAGATCGGGATTCGAACCCGAGAAGAGGTATCACCCCTTACCCACTTAGCAGGCGGGCGCTTTCGTCCACTCAGCCATCTCTCCGCGGCTGCCCAAAAGTATAGCATTTCCGCCCATTCGGCCAAAATGAGGTTGGGGAAGGATTCAGGAGTCGGAATTTGACGAGAGTTGGCATCATTGGCGGCGGATTGATGGGCAAAGAAGTCGCCAGCGCGTTAGCTCGTTGGTGCGCTTTGGAGAAACCCTCCGGCCAGGTCGAATTAGTCGCCGTGGCTGATGTCGAGGACGCCGCGCTTGGCTGGTTTGAACGCATCTCATCGGTAGGTCTCCGGACAAAAAGCTATCAGGAATTGCTGGCCCAGAAGGACATCGATGTCGTTTATGTCGCCGTCCCCCACGATTTGCACGAAAACATCTACACCGAAGTGATTCGGGCCGGAAAAGACCTCTTTGCCGAAAAACCGTTTGGCATGGACCTACGCCAGTCGATGAATCTGGCCCTTAGCGCCCGTACCAGCGGCCGATTCGTTAGATGCTCGAGCGAATTCCCTTTTTATCCCGGCGCGCAACGAATTGTGAATGCCGTAAAGAACGGGGATCTGGGCAAAATTTTCGAGGTCAGAGCTGGCTTCTGGCATTCCAGCGATTTGGACCCCGAGAAACTGATTAATTGGAAACGCCAAAAATCCCGATGTGGTGAAGCCGGGGTCATGAACGATCTTGGGCTTCACGTGTGGCACATCCCGTTGCGGTTGGGCTGGAAGCCCATCCGAGTCCACGCTCAACTCCAAAACATCATTCCGCAACGCCGAGATGCGACCGGACAGTGGGTGGCGTGCGACACCGATGACAACGCGATCTGGAATGCCGACTGCCTGGTGGATGGGCGCGAGGTATCCATGAGAATGGAAACCAAGCGCATCATGCCGGGGGAAACAAACACCTGGTTCCTGGAGGTCTACGGTGAGCAGGGAAGCATGAAATTCTCCACCAAAGAGCCCAAAACTCTCTGGACCTGCCGCCGCAACAAAGAGCAAATTTGGGAGCGTGTCGACTTGGGCCACCAAACCCAGTTCCCCGTCGTTACCGGAGCAATCTTTGAGTTTGGATTCCCCGACGCTTTTCTTCAAATGTGGGCGGCATTTCTGGCGGAGCGCTCAGGGCAGCTTGGAAATCGATTTGGTTGCGCAACTCCTGAAGAGGCTGTGGCGGCCCATAGCCTAAATGAAGCCGCGCTCCAGTCTGCGAGGGATCACTCCGTAGTGAGCTTGGACTTATGAAGCGCTCGGAGATCAACCAACTTATCCTCGAAGCCAGTGCTTTCTTTAACTTGCACTCCTGGCACCTTCCACCGAACCCGAAGTGGGACGTCACCGACTTCGGCCTGGGAGATTGGCGACGATGGGGTTTGGTGCTGGTCAACCTAACCGAGCAAGAGGAGTACTGCGAAAAGCTGATGTATGCCCGCCGGGGAATGGTCACCCCCGCTCACTGCCATCACAAGAAAAAGGAAGACATTATCTGCCGAATTGGCGGATTGAGAGTGACGGTCTGGGCGGAGAAGCCCGAGTTGGGCCGACACGAGGGCGTCAACGTTCTGATCAACGGAGAACCCAAGTTTTTCTTGTCATGGAGTTCCATCAATCTGCGCCAGGGTGAGAGGGTCACACTTCCGGCGGGGATTTGGCATGAATTCGAGCCGTTGACCGATGAGTGCATCATCGGTGAAGTCTCGACTGCAAACGATGATGCTAACGACAATTGTTTCGCAAATTCGGAGGTGGGGAGGTTTTGCCAAATCGAGGAAGACGAACCCGCTATCTGTCGCCTGGTGAACGAACGTTGAACGCCGGCATCTCGGCGGCGGGAAACTGGATTATCGACCGCGTCAAGATCGTCGACGTTTATCCCGAGCAGGATGCTCTAGCCAACATTCTCCGCGAATCGAGCAGTAATGGCGGTTCCGCATACAACATTCTTAAGGCGCTTGCCAAGATCGGCTACGTAGGCGGGCTGGCCGGGATCGGATTGATTGGCGACGACGAAGGTGGCGAACAGATCCTGCAGGATTGCAAATCACTGGGGATCGACACCAGCTTAATCAAGAAATCGCCCCGTGCCCCGACTTCTTACACCGACGTGATGATGGTGGAGGGAACCGGCCGACGGACCTTCTTCCATCAGCGCGGCGCGAATGCCGAATTTCATTGGAATGGCGAGGGCGCTGTCCATCACGTGCATCTGGGCTACTTGCTTCTCCTCGACGCCATGGATGCCCCCGACCCGGAAATTGGAACCCAAGCGGCGCGGACGCTAAGTTCAATCAAAGCAAATGGCGGGACGACGTCCCTCGATGTAGTCAGCGAGGACAGCGATCGGTTTTCCAAAATTGTCCTTCCCGCGCTCAAATTTGCGGACGTTGCATTCATGAATGAGTTCGAACTCGCGCGGACCGTGGGGATGCCAATCTCAAATGAGGCGGAGTTGGTTTCCGCAGGCTGCCAACTGTCTTTCGAGTGCCGTCAATGGCTGGTCGTCCATACACCAAATGTCGGCTTCGTTTTTCAGGGGGGGAAACAGATTGCCCGACAAGGTGCCGTCGACCTTCCTGTTGAATTGATTAAGGGAACCGTGGGTGCAGGAGACGCGTTCGCTGCAGGCTACTTATCCGGATTTACCGACGGTTTTGAACCCCAGGAATGCCTTCGATTTGCGGTTTGCGTAGCGGCATCGAGTTTGCTCGCCGCGGACGCCTCGTCGGGAATTCTTCCGTGGGCTGAGTGCCTTAGGCTCGCCGATATCCACGGCTTCCGTTGCTAAAGTTGCAAGAAATCAAGGTCCAGTGACGGGGAGACAACTTCGCCCGAACGCAGTTGGATTTCAATGCCTTCATCTTGAATCTGAATGGATTCGACGTGCTCGGCATTAGGTCCAACTTCGCAGACTCCCATGATGGTTGGAATTCGAACCGTTGATTCCGGCGTGAAATCCATCGCCGTAGAAAACCCTTCGACAGCGAATGGGTTTGATGATGCGGACTCCGCAAGTCCGTAGTGAAAGTAAGCGTTCACATCCTCGATGCCCAATACACCCTTGTGCCGACCACTCCACGGAGCATAGTGCCGACCTCCGTTGGAGTGCCAAAGAATGGTGTGGGGCAAAGTGCGGCGGTTGCGCAAGCAATACCAAAGAAAGCCTTCCTCGGGAAACACGACCGAGTTCCAACCGATTCCCTCTGACCTCGCCACGAGCTGAACCAGGTCTTCAAAACCTTCTCTAGCTGGATACAGGCTAAGATCGGCAACGGACCCATTCGCCATCGGCACCACCTCAAGCCTTTGGAATTTCGCACCAGGCTTCAGGCTGGAATAGCCACCCTGGGCTGGGATATCAAACTCTCCGGGGAAGACCTGACCAAATTCAAATTCACTTGTCGAAACGAGTCCAGGTGTGCGGAATCGCAACATCGCATGGTTGCCGAAACACATGGGGCCGGACATTCCTTGGACGGAAGACGCGACATAGACTGCGGTCTCGTCATTCTTAACGAACACCTCCCGCCGACATCGTCCGTTCCTAATCTCAAGGTCCAACTCGCACACGATACGGCCTTTGGAGTTTTCGATTAAAGTCCATTCTCGGTTTGCGGTCTCACCATGCAGCGGATGCTCTTCATCGCCGTAGGCAGTGGAATTTCCGCCGAATGGAAGGCAAAAGAAGTCGCCTCTCAGCACCTGGATGATTGGTGGGGCGTCGATCGTCTCCTCACACCAAGGTGCGATATGGAAGGGGGAAACTTCTCGATTTCCAAGTTTGAAGACAACCGGGGCCAACTGCGCGCCAAGGATACACATCGATGCCGCCGTCGAATTCGACTCGCATCGCCACGGTGGTTGGCCAAACACCGATTGCATGGACCCAAGCATAAACGAAGTAGACCCGCGGCGACAAGTAAACTGGCCCGGCATGGACGTCGTGGAGGAGTTGATCTGGCTTAGTCGCCGACTGGGCGAACCAAGTCTTGGATTGGCGATCCTCGCAGAGGGAAATGCTTCAGCAAACGACGGCGATGAGTTCCTCATCAAGGGAAGTGGTTTTCAGCTGGCGACGCTGGGCCAAGACCAACTGTCTCGCATCGACCGCGCTAGTGCCGCCAAATACCTGACTGGCCCAGAGTTGAGCGATTCAGAAACTCGTGAAGCTCTCAATAAACTCTCACCAAAGCTGGCTCCCAGCGTGGAGACTTTTATGCATGCGGAGTTGCTTGGAATACCGGCAGTCCAGTTTGTGGCCCATTGCCATCCTACTGCTCTCCTGAGCCTGCTTTGCACTTCGGAAGTCGAGCAGTTTGCGGCGCAAAGGCTTTTTCCGGACGAGGTTGTTTGTTGCGGACCCGCGTCGGTCTTCATTCCCTACACCGACCCTGGTCTACCTTTGGCAAGAGAAGTGAAGACTGGTGTTGAGAAATACGTCGGACAGTTTGGGGAAGCGCCTAAGACGATATGGCTGGAGAACCACGGACTGATCACTTTGGGATCTACCGCCGCAGAAGCATTTGGCGGGACGCTAATGTCCGAGAAAGCCGCCAAAATTCGGCTGCATGCGCTAGCAAGTGGACTCCCGATCAAGCCGCTATCGAAAATTGAAATCGACCGTATCCATACTCGGCCGGACGAGCATTATCGACAGCAGTTGCTCAGGCAACTCACAAAGTAAAACGCAATGGAACCTTTAGACAACCACACGATCCCCTCGCTCTGGAATTCAGCTACCGCGCCAACAGATGAGGTTGATCAGCTCGTATATTCGTCGAATTTGTTAGGTTCCGATCCCAGGATCACGAATTTCGGCGGGGGAAATACGTCGGCTAAAGTCCGCCAGATTGATCCCCTGACCGGTGAGGAAGTCGAGATCCTATGGGTTAAGGGCTCCGGCGGCGACTTGGGAACCGCCAAACGATCCGGATTCGCTTCGCTCTATTTGGACAAGGTGCTTTCTACCGAGAGTCGGTATGTCGACGGAAGAAAGGCAAAAGGCGATCTTTTCGAGGATGAAATCGTGGCGCTGTACAGGGTTGCCAACTTCAACGACAATCCGGCGGCGCCTTCCATCGATACTCCCTTGCATGCATTTGTACCGGCGAGGGCGGTCAGCCACATGCACAGTGACGCGGTAATCGCCATCGCCGCCAGCCGGGATGCGGAAAAGCTGATGCATGAGATCTATGGCGACCAGATGGGTTACCTGCCTTGGAAGCGTCCGGGTCTTGAGCTTGGGCTCATGCTGCGAGACCTCATCGAGGCTCAGCCTCAGATTAACTCCGCATTAATGGGCCAGCATGGATTTATATGCTGGGCGGACGGCTGGGAGGAATGCTATGAACTCACCTTGCGGCTGATCAACCAGGCATCGGAATACATTGCGAAGCACACTTCTGTCCACCCAATTGGCGAGGCAATTGCCGAATCTGCTCGCGCGGACGCGGATGCGATTCTCTCAAAACTTTTGCCACGGTTGCGCGGCAAAGTCGCATTCAAAGGCCAGCGGCTGATCGCGAACATCGACCGCAGCGATGCGGTCCGCGACTTTCTTTCGCGATCGAAAGCGAAGTTATTGGCGTCGCTTGGAACGAGCTGCCCGGACCACTTTCTCCGTACAAAGATTCGGCCCTTGATTTTGGAGGAATTCACCGATGAAGGATTGAATCGAGCACTGGAAACCTTCCGGCAGGAATATCAGTCGTATTACGACCGTTGCCGGCGCGAAACTTCTCCCGCGATTCGAAATCCCAATCCCAGCGTTGTCTTGATTCCTGGAGTGGGCATGGTTAGCTTTGGGAAGAATGCCGTCGAAGCTCGAGTTACCGGTGAGTTCTTCCGAAATGCAATCGAGGTAATGCGGGGCGCGGAAGCCGTTTCCGAGTACATCGCCCTCCCTGAGCAAGAAGCGTTCGACATCGAGTACTGGCTGCTGGAAGAGGCAAAGCTGCAGCGACAACCGCCGGAGAAAGAGATGTCGCGCCGGGTCGCGGTCCTGATCGGCGCGGGTCCGGGCATCGGCATGGAGATTGGGAACCGGCTTTTGGAGCAGGGTGCCTGCCTGGTTGTTGCCGATTTGAATCAAGCCCTGGTGGATTCTGCGGTTAAAGCGTTGTCCTCCAAGTGCGGCAGTCATTCCGTTCGGGGCGCAACCGTGGATATCACGCACCGAGAGTCGGCCAAGAAGTTGATGGAATTCGCGGTGATGGAATTCGGCGGGATCGACGTGCTCGTGAACATCGCCGCGGTCTTCATTCCACCTTCATCGGACGGCAAGAACACGGACGAGCAGTGGCGCAAGTCGCTAGAAATCAACGTCGTGGGTTCGCACATTGTGGCGGAGGAAGCAAATCGAGTTATGGCGAAGCAGGGCACTCCTTCTTCGATCGTTCTTTGCAGTTCCGCGAACGCGGTGGTCGCCAAGAAGGGATCGCTCGCATACGACACCAGCAAAGCCGCGCTGAATCACCTGGTACGCGAACTTGCCGTAGAATTTGCGCCGGTTACTCGCGTGAATGCAGTTGCTCCGGCGACGGTTGTTTCGGGTTCACAGATGTTCCCGCGCGACCGGGTGATCGCATCGTTGAGCAAATACAAGATCGAGTTTGCCGAATCAGACTCCGACGAACAACTGGTCGAGAAGTTGAGCGACTTCTATGCCCAAAGAACTTTGCTAAAGCAGGCGGTCTCTCCGGGAAAAGTTGCGGAAGCTGCCTATCTTTTGGCGAGCGATCGGCTATCCCAAACTACCGGACAGGTCGTAGCGGTCGACGCCGGACTTGTCGAGGCCTTCCTCCGCTAATGATCGTGGTCGGCAAGAGCGGGTTCCTGCGGAGCCATATCGCCTTCTGGCGTTGCCATCATCATGGTTGGAACGGCGCCGCGGTCGGATAGCGACGGTTGCGGATCCAAAGCTGCGCAAGGCGTACCAAACTTTGGTTTGGCAAATTCCAAATGCGTGTTGCCCCGGGCGAGAATATGGTTTTGGTTTCCGCCTCCCCAACTTGTGAAGCTTCGGGCATTGCAGTAGTGATTTACGAACGCCCTCCTAGAGCGGTCGCTGGTTTTGTTGGACAGAGACCGGTGTAGTACATGACCCCCAAAGAAGGCGGCATCTCCCGGCTCTAACTCGACCGGCACCTCTTCATAACCAAGGGTCATGGACCTGAGGCCGTTATCCGGGTCTTCGTCGGAGTTGGAATGGCCGCCAACTCCCGACACTTCCGGAATATCTTTCAATCCCCAATCTCCGTATCCGTAACCATTGGCAGGTGGATAGATCGGCTCAACCTGTGAGCCTTGAGTCATCCACAGACACCCATTTTGCCGATCTGCCGGGTCTACGGCAATCCACGCCCCGAGGAGCGAATCTGGGAAGGTCGGAATGTAGTAGCTGTCCTGGTGGAAGCCTTGCCCGTCCGAACCGGGTCCCTTGATGAACATCATCGTTTGCATCGCCAGGACGTCTGGACCTATCAACGCTTGCACGACGTCGAGCACTCGCGGATGCAACATCCATTGCTCCCACAGAGGAATTTGGTCGTGCATCATGTGGATCCGTAACAGTCGGCGTTCCACTTCCCGCAGGGTTTCTCCCGGCTTTGGCTCTTCCAACCCATCGACATGCACCCGACCCGCAATCAAGTCGTCGATGTGTCGCTGCATTTCTTCGATCTCTGAGTCAGACACAAGACCTCGGACGACGAGATAGCCGTCCCGCCGAAAGCGCCGATACTCCTCGACCGAGACCTGGTACGGCAATTGATCCATGCTTCCTCCTTAAGTTACACCTAAATCAAACGCCGATCGCGGCAACCGAATGTCAAACTGAGAAATCTATGCGCGAACTCATGCATTCGATTGGCGGTGAACTGGTGACCGGGGGAGAAGGGCACCTTCCAACCTTAAATCCAACTAGACCGGAGGAAATCATTGGCCAGTTGCCGCTGGGCGCCGCTGAACAAGTCAATGCTGCCGCCGAATCCGCCTTAGCAGCATCTGGCTCGTGGCGCAAAGAAACGGGAGCGAACCGGGCGGGCAAACTTGGTGCGTGGGCAGAAGCCATCGCCGGTCGAGCCGATGAGATAGCCTTGGCAATCGCTACTGAGGTCGGCAAACCAATTGGTGAATCCAAGGGGGAAGTTCAGCGTTGTGTCGCGATTCTCCGCTACTTTGCCGGGGAAGCTGTACGGCCGGTTGGAGAAGTGATCCCCAGCTTGACTCCTGGCGCCCTTCAATATTCCTTTCGGGAACCGCTTGGCGTGGTCGGTTTGATCACCCCCTGGAATTTTCCGCTGGCCATTCCCCTCTGGAAAGCCGCTCCCGCTTTGGCAGTAGGAAATGTGGTCATTCTCAAGCCTTCAGAGCATAGCGCATGGTGCGCCAATCTCCTCGCGGAGACCGCCCTTGCTGTCGGATTTAAGGGCGAGTTTCAAGTCGTTCAGGGCGCGGGGAATACCGGGCGTGCATTAACAAATCACTCAGCCATTCAAGCGATTAGCTTCACCGGCTCGGACCGCACAGGTAAAGCGATCTCGATCGCATGCGCCGAACGTGGAAAGAAGTTTCAAACCGAAATGGGGGGAAAGAATGTCGCAATCGTGTTGGCTGACGCCGATCTCAAACAGGCCGCACAATTAGTAGCTGGGGGTGCGATGCGATTTGCTGGTCAAAAGTGCACGGCAACAAGCCGCGTCGTGGTCGACTCATCCGTTCGCGGTCCATTCATCGACGAATTGCGCAGATCGATCGACGCTCTTCCGGTGGGAGCACCCGAATCGGCGCACACGGCAATCGGGCCTGTGATTAGCCAAGAGTCGCAAGATCGAATACGTTCGGCCGTAAATGGAGGCGAATCGATCTATCAAGGGCAAACACCGAATGCAGGGTTCTTTGTTGCCCCGCAAGTAATCGGCGGGGTGGACGAAAACCACGACCTGTCCCAACAAGAGCTCTTCGGTCCAGTCCTCACTCTCCTGGAAGCGGATTCGTTCGAACGGGCGATTCAGATCTCCAACCATACAAAGTTTGGGCTATCTGCCAGTCTATGCACCCGGGATTTGAGTTATGCCCTCCGGTACATCGACCAGATCCAAGCGGGAATGGTCCGAGTGAACGCCGACACGACCGGTGTTGATCCTCACGCCCCGTTTGGCGGCTACAAGGGTTCCAGTTCCGGTAGTCGCGAGCAGGGTGAAGTCGCTAAAGAGTTCTACACCCAAATCAAGACCGTGCAGATCAACCCCTAGATTGCAAGGAGTCCTGAATCAGCTTAACCACTTGGTCCCTGTGGTTACCCGACAACTCAAGTCTTGGAGGTCGAACCCGAACATTGCCCATGCCGACTTCGGCTTGCACCAACTTGATGAGTTGCACAAAGTCGAATGTGGTGTCCAGCCTTAGCAG
>DATFHI010000167.1:0-4052 GCA_035248525.1 Fimbriimonadaceae bacterium
GATGGAGTTTCGAATTCCAAAATCGCGGAAGTAACTGATGTCGTCGTGGTCGCCCATCGGTGCATCGTCGATCCCCATCGCCTTGTAGGCAACGTGCAGGTTGTTGTCCGTCGAGCCTTGTCCGCCGTCGACCCAGCGGTACGCCCAAATGATGTCCCCCTTGAACCACGCTGCGGCCGGTGCCGAGCGGGTCTGGGTCCATTCATCGTAGTACCGCTTCACCAGCCAACCGCCCTTGACGGACTTATCGGCAATCTGCTCCGCAACGTAGGTGCAAGCCCACGGTGACTGGGCATTTGTCATGCCCTGGGCGAAAAAGCGCAGCCGTCCATCCGGTCCGGAGTTGGGGGTTCGCTCGAAGAGCAGAATACATCTGGATTTGCCGCGCGACTGCCCCTTGTCCCCCTCTATCCAATCCATCTTCTTCTCTTCCAAGCCGGTCTTGGTCTCGTCATACCAACGAACCTGCCAACGAGATGGCCGCTTGTCATCCTGATCCTGCGCCATCCCAATGACCACCTGCTTGCGAATGGTGTCGTAGGTCATGCCGACGGGAATAGTGCTCTTTTCGGAGAGCTTTCCATCCGCCACCCACTTGCCCGTCACCATAATCTTGAAGTTGACCGACTGGTCGGTTGGATCCCACAGGAAGAGGTAGAGCCGGTCCTTGCTGACGCCGACGGTGGGCACCAGTGCCGGATTTGTGGCAACCACTTCCGGTTCCGACTGGACCCCCAGCGTCTTCTTCAATACGCCCCGCCCGGTTGGATAAAAGACGACCAAATAGCCGTTATGGGAGACGGCGACCGGGTCTCCAATCAGCCCATCATCGACCACCATCGGCTCTTCCCAACGAAATGGCTCGATGAGCTTGCGGTAGAACAATTTGCCTGGATTGTTCAACGAAAGAGTCGGGTCAGACTTCTTATCCCCGGGCACCTTAGGTTGGCCGTAAAAAACGTACGCTTCATTCTTGTGGACGGCAAGCCAGGGAGCGGTAAATGACTTCCCGACATCGTCCCGACGTCCGCCACCGATAGCATAGGAATAGTTGATATCGGCCCGAATGTGCTTCTCGCCGAAAATGCCATTCCAGTTCCAATCGATCAGGGTCGTTTTGCCGTTGGGCTTGAGCCGGAATCTGTACGGTCCCTTCTCCAGAAACTTTACGCGGTCGTAGGGCAACGGGATCTCCTCATCCAGGTCCGTTTCCTTTAGCGTGTACCCCGCCAACTCGCCCTTGGAGTAGGCGATTTTGTTGTAGTCGTCCTCCAGGCTATACGAATAGGCGTAGTTCATCAAGCTCCGGTAGATTGGGCAAAAAGCTGGGGACCAAAATCCGTTGTGGTCCATCCCAATCTGGTGGCCAAATTCGTGCATGAAGACCGCCCACAAGGCATTAGCTCCGCAGCCTCCCCCGTCGCCCAACTGATCCGCCTGGCCGCCCCCGCCTTGGGAAACCTGCATGAAGTGTGCGATTCCCCGATGCTGCGCCGGGAGGAACTTATCCCGGTTTCCCCACCATGAACTCTTCTTGTCTTCGCCGGCGATTGGGTTGAGATAAATTGGGTGGAATTGCCAACCCTTCGTTCCATCGGGATTGCCAACATCGAGCTTGGAATAGGTCTCCGTCACCCGAGCCAGCTCCCGCTTGAAGTGGTTCTCGTCGACGTCGTCAAATCGCGCAACGTAGCAGATCAGGTCGATCTTGCGGGGGTTGCAGCCCATCGCTTTGAGGTCCAAACCTCGAAAACTCCCGACTTCCCAACCGTCGATCAGGCCATCTTGGTCCGTATCTCCATTAAGCGGATCTGTCCCCAGTTGCCCTTCTTCTTCATTGGACAAACCGTCCGCATCCGAGTCGGTTTCTTGACCAGAAATTTGTCGTTGGAGAAGGACTTGGTAGGCGGTGTGCGGCTCTTTCCCATTCCGGAATACCACGACATCCTGGTCGCCATCCTTGTCGATGTCTCCTTCCCGAGAAATATCTGGCGAGTTGTCTATCCGGGGCTTGCCAACCGGCTCCACCTTCTTTGTCTTCGGATCGATTCGGTAAGAAGTGCGATTAGCCTGGCTCCAGGCGAAGATCGCTCCATCGCGGAAGAGCATCGTAGGCTTTTCCAGTTTCTTGGGCAAGATCAACCAGGCGGAGTCCTGGAAACGGTGATTCGCAAAGGCCCCCGCCACTCGCAGTTGATCGCCATCGAATAGACCCACCACATCTGAGCCCGGACGGTCGTCGATTTCTGCAGCGGCGGCGGCCTGACAATCCTTGGACCAATTGGTCAGAGCCTGGAACGGCCGGCCCGCTTTTTGTCCTATTTGGTTGAGCGACACGTCGATGATGCTTGGCCCGGGCCCATGGACTGCAATCAAGTCGGCGTAACCATCCGCATCCACATCTCCAACGAGGGGGATTCTTGGCGGGACGGCAAAGTTGAGCGCCCACGGCTGAGCGGGGGCGTAGATTGGGGTGGCGATCGCGAGCGCGACCGCAAGACTGATCATCGGTCCTTAAATCGTACCAAACCGAAGCCATTGGAAAGCAGTCTCGCCCGTTTATTAGGGATTGCCGAAAGCCGAGCGGATAGAATCCGCGCGGCTTTCCATTGTTTTGCGACGTCCCAACTACCGTTAGGGACGACGCAAAACATGGCAGAACTGATCGGAAACCTGTGGGAGTTCAACCTCGCCAAGGTCGTGATCGTCGACGTCACGGACGACTATAAGTTGATGCAGCCTCCGATGCCATCGGACTTCTATCCGGTGCTGATGGAGACCTGGTTGCCGCGCCACAATCTTGGACATTGCCTTCCTGCCAGCACTCTCGTGCAGGGCTATTTGTATGACTGGCACGAAACGCCCTCCGATTCCTCGCAGCCCTGGTACGTGGGGGTGGTGATGGAAGATCTCGCGAAACAGATCGACGAGGACTTGGCAAAAGCTGCCCTAGCCGAGCGGCGGTCAGGTCAAGGGATTTAACCGGATGGGCCGGAAGCCTTTCGGCTCCGGCTACCGAATTCGGTCGGCAATAGCGCGTCGGATCATCGTGTCGGCAATCTCGTCGCCCGTGGGATTGTAGGTCCCGGCTTCGATTCGCGCCTTCAGATCCGCGATCATTTCTTCTCGATCGCCCATCGCCATGACGTCTTGCGTCACTTTCTGAGCCAACTTCTCATCCGCCTCGCGGTCTGATTCTTGGCCGATTTGCACGATTTCCTCGACTAAAGCGGGATTGGTCCCGGCGAGGAGCTTTTTCACTTCATTGTCTGATATCCGCATGGTTTGATCCTTAGCGCTGATCTCAGACAGGGAACCCGGCGATCTCATTCATCCTTTGAGCTGTTCTCTCCAGACTCGCGAGACCCGTGGCTTTGCGTGTGTAGGGTCGCCCCTACCGTGCCTTTTTCTGTCGCTGACGTATAGTCGCTGATATGATGTTCGGACGCTCGGCGATGGTTCTTTAGGGCGTTCCGAGAAATATTTTACAAATTACTCTAGGTTTTGTCACGAAGCGCTCTCGAAAAGCTGCCGCAGTTGCTCAAGGGCCAGCGGTAAATTTTCATCATAGTTTTCCCATCGGCACTCCAAGCTGACTCTGCCAGTGTAATTCAGGTCTTGTAACCGCTTTTTAAAACCAGCGAGCATTGGATCCTCGGCCACGCGCCAGGTTCGCTCGGTGGTGGCGATATGGACATGCTCCGGCGCACTTGGAACCTCCGCGTCCCAATATCCAGGCATTTCCGGCATCGCACCAGGTTGATTCAAGATGTGATAGCTGTCCGCCGTGTAGCCAATTCCCTGATGGGCCAGCATTCTGGCCAAGTCTCCGGAATAATTGCCGACGTTCGTCTCCGCTGGTACCAGTGACTCGGGGGCTAGGACCAATCCATGGGATCGACAAACGTCCGCGATCATTTTCGCCGAACGGTAAAAGTCGTCCTCGGCGGCGTCTAGGTCGTAGCCCGCGGGAGAACGCCTGGCCGCCCCAGATCCGATGACGAGGACTTTGATTCCGGCTTTAGCTGCACGTTCCGCGATCTGCTCGGTGT
>DATFHI010000168.1:0-5838 GCA_035248525.1 Fimbriimonadaceae bacterium
CGAAATCGAGCCCTGGTCGGAGTATCTCACCGGGCTGCAGGGTCAGCCCCCTAAACCCTATTGGGGTCCACTCGAATTTGCTGTTGAGGAGGCGCACAAGCGTGGAATTGAAATTCATTGCTGGTTCAACCCGTACCGATCTCTGCATCCGGCTCAGAAGGGACCAGTTGCCGCCAACCATATATCGCGTACGAACCCAGGCGTAGTAAAGCAATACGGAAAGTACTTGTGGATGGACCCGGGGGAGCCGGCGGTCCAGCGCAGGTCATTGGAAGTAATGATCGACGTCGTAAAGCGGTATGACGTAGACGGCGTCCACTTGGATGACTACTTTTATCCGTACAAGGAGAAGGGGCCAGATGGTCAGCTTCTCGACTTTCCCGACGGCCCGAGCTACTCTCGATATCTCGCTTCGGGCGGACTGCTGAATCGGGCGGACTGGCGCAGAAAGAACGTCGACGATTTCATCGAACGGCTGTACACAGAAATCAAAAAGACCAAGAAGTGGGTCAAATTCGGTATCAGTCCCTTCGGAATTTATCGTCCCGGCGTGCCGGAAGGAATTAAAGCGGGTGTGGACCAATATGCCGACCTCTACGCGGACGCGCTCAAGTGGTACCAAAAGGGGTGGTGCGACTACTACACCCCTCAGCTGTATTGGCCCATTAAGCAGATTCCGCAGTCATATCCAGTTCTCTTGAAGTGGTGGGCGGAGAACAATCCTGCCGGCCGGCATTTCTGGCCGGGGAATTTCACGGGTCGGACTAACCCTGGCGATGGTAATTGGCCGGCTCAAGAAGTTCTCGATCAAATCAATTTAACCCGCAGCCAAAAAGGATCCACCGGCAATGTGCACTTCAGCATGAAGGCCTTCATGAAGAACTTCAATGGAATCGCCGGCGCCTTGAAGAGAGGACCATATAAGGATCCCGCGACGGTACCGGCATCTCCCTGGCTGGGCGATCGCAAGCCTGGAATCCCGGTACTAGTTTTCTCCGACACAGGAAATCTGGCCAATGGCGTCTCCCCGGTCAATGTCCGACGATTTTGGAAGTTGGATTGGACCTTGGAACACGACGAAGATGTCCGCTTCTACGCCATTACATATGGCAAACGATTTGGCGAGAAAGTGGTCTGGGGCAAGTGGAAGATTCAGGACAAGAGCGAAGCCGACTTAGCGCAAGGCGCATCTGAGCCATTCCAAGTGGCGGCAATTCGGGCAATCAGCAAAACTGGCGTCGTTGGAGATGCACTTGTTGTAAACCGCGAATAAAGATTCAGCCCAGAGGTGCGGGGTAACTTTCACCCAGCATGGCTAAGAAGCACCTCAATGTCGGCCTCATCGGTTACCAGTTCATGGGCAAAGCCCATAGTAATGCCTACCGCCAGGTAGGACGATTTTTCCCTGAGTTGCCGGTCGAGGTGCGGATGCACACCATCTGCGGTCGGAATGAAGCAGCGGTAAAGGCAGCCAAAGAGCAGTTCGGCTGGGATACCTATGAGACCGATTGGCGCAAGGTCGTCGAAAATCCCGAAATCGATGTAATCGATGTTTCCACCCCGGGCAATACGCACGCGGAAATCGCCATCGCCGCCGCGGCCGCTGGTAAGGCGGTGTTTTGTGAAAAGCCGATCGGCAACACGTTGCAAGAAGCGCACGACATGCTCAAGGCGGTGCAAGAGCACACCGTGCCCCATGCGGTATTCCACAACTACCGAAAGGCTCCCGCCGTTGGCCTGGCGAAGCAGATGATCGAGGCCGGCGAACTCGGCACTATCTACCATTGGCGCGCCACATATCTTCAAGACTGGATAGCCGATCCAAGTTTCCCCTTGGTCTGGCGTTTGCAAAAAGAAGTGGCGGGAAGTGGCGCTCACGGCGACATCAACGCCCACATCATCGATATGGCCCGGCACCTCGTGGGCGAATTAGACGAGGTTTGCGGGGCTTTGCACACCTTCATAAATCAGCGCCCAGTTGCCGGCGAGATCGATGACAAGTTGGGCGCAAAGGCGGGTAGTCAGATGGGCGAAGTTACTGTAGATGATGCCGCTATGTTCATGGCCAAGTTCAAAAACGGAGCATTGGGCACTTTCGAAGCCTCGCGCTTTGCGGTTGGGAGGAAGAATTACCACCGGTGGGAAATCAATGGTTCGAAGGGATCCCTTGTATTTAACTTGGAGCGCATGAATGAGCTCGAATACTATGACGATACGGCGGCAGAGGGAAGGAAGGGATTTGCCGTCATTCAGGCTACCGAGGCGGTGCATCCGTGGGCGGGACATTACTGGCCTACGGCTCACATTCTGGGCTACGAGCACACGTTCATAAACCTACTTGCCGATGCATTTACATGTATGGCGGAGGGGCGACCCATCAGCCCAAACTTTGTAGACGGCTACGAAAATCAGCGAGTGCTTGATGCCGTGGAGCGTAGCCATGATACGAGGACTTGGGTGAAGCTGTAGCTGGCCGGTTACTCCGAATTCGACTTTTCGTAATTCAGGAGAAGGTACTGGGATAGTAGTCTTTGCGCCAGTGGCATAAAACCGGTTAAGGATGTGCAATTTAACTGGCTAAAAGGTGAGCTTCTTCGCCCTCGAGAATTCGCCCGAGTTTTCGCAAGGCGGAGACGATTTCGGGAGAGTCAGATTCGCTGCTATTGAGGCATCGCAGAAAGAGAGACAGTGCCTCTTCTCGCGTCAAATCCACTCGTAGGAAACAGTTTTCCCGATACATCCCATAAGAAATATTGGAAACCTTTTCCGAGTTGACACGTCGGACCCACGAAAACCAGTATTTCCTTCAGCTTCGTGGTGGATCTGTAGGAATTTAGTCAAAACGTAGGAAAAGTCGAGGTTAAGCCCTACCGATAATAAGGAAAAGGGGTCTAAACTGGATAGGAGGAAGCCATGGGAAGGCTGAATTGGAAACAGGTAGGGTGTTTTGCGCTTTGCGCGTTGCCACTGGCGACTCGCGCCCAGACGCCTTTCAACCTCGCTCCCGATGATCCCAACAAGGCTCAAAACCTGGTCGGCGGCACAAACGCGCTCGACATGGTTCCCGTTCGCGCCAATTCCCCCGGCGTCCCTCTTAAGCACGGAAACGTCATAAAGGGGTCAGAGCGGGTCCAACTTGGCGCCGAAGTTCTAAAGCGCGGAAGCGACTACACGGTGGACTATGCCAGCGGCGTGGTCTACATCGCCCGTGCCATGAAAGTGGGTGAGACCGTCACCGTCAGCTATCGGTACGACAAGGCAGCCAAGGCCGAACCTTCAGCGGGGCTCCATCTGAATGGCGTTGCCGGATTCAATTACGACATCGCTCCCGGCGCATTGAGCATGACCCTGGGGTTCGGTATGACCGAGCGCACGGCTGATGGCCAGGTCATTTCAACCAACCTATTCGGCTTCAACAACAATTTCAATCTTGGCCAGGGCGGACTCCTTAAGGGCGTGCTAATGCTCGGTGAGCGCCAGAAAGTGGACGCGAACTCGTTAATGGAAGCCGAGCAAGCCGGCGAGAAAGTCGAAGGCGGACGATCTCACGCAATTGCGCAAAACCTGGAAACGAATTTGATGGGCGGCAAGATAACCGCCAACTACCAAGATATTTCCAAGAACTTCCGCGGTTTTGGCGCCATGGAAGGATCGGGTTTAAACGCCGCGCAACTCGACAAAGAAAAAGGGCTGAAGAGGCTCGGCTTTGGGCTACAAGACCTTAAAGTAGGCTCGATCAGCTTCGGTACCAACTTTAAGTCGGTAGCGGACGGACAGGCGGGCATCGACTGGCGGTCGATGAGTTTTGCCTCCGGCGGACTTAAGGTGAATTGGAATTCCCAACGAGTCGATAGTGACTTCAAACGGTTCAACGATATAGCCGAAGCCGACCGGGCCCAATTGCAAAAGGAAGCGGGAATGGCTCGCGAAGCCATGGACCTGAGCTATGCGTTCGGCTTAAAGCAGGGCGGACTGTCTTTCAAGTCCACTTCCATTGAGGACATGCGAAACGGCAACGGAATCTCGTCTCGGGAAGTTGCCCTCGACACCAGCAAGCTTAAATTTAGCCTTAAGGACCAGAACGTCGACGAGAAGTTCGCTCGCATGGCCAGTCTTAAAGGCGATGAACAGGCACTCTATGGTCGTGAACTGGGCCTGAAGCGACAATGGATGGCGTTGGAAGCGGCATTGCTTGGCAAAGATTTCCAACCCATCAAGTTCGCCCAAAGCTTTATCGAATCCAACGGCGGAGCTTTCCGATCGCAAGATATCAGCGCCGGTGGTAAAGGGTGGAGTTTAGAGCACTCTTCACGGTCGTTTGACAAGGGCTACACCGGATTCACTCCCCTGAATGCGACTGCTGAAGGGGACGCCAATATCGCCGCCATCGCGAACATGTACGGCAAAGGAACCCCGGTTAACGTGGGCGCCGAGCGGGGTTGGTTGATCCGATCTGCGGGCTTGGAGCGTTCACTCGACCGACTTACCGCCCAACCGTTCAAGGGTTGGAACCTCACCCTCGAATCTTTAAAGCTTAATGGCCAGGAAGATGGCGGGTCGATCGAGACCTACACTTTGGATTCCAAGGATCTGGATTTCAAGTATCGACGGCAGAGTCTGGGTCAGAAGTTTGGTGAATTGTCGTCGTTGATGGAGTTCGAGCGGCAGCGGCTAGGGACCATCGCGGGGCTAGACAGAACCGATTTCGCCTTGGACTTGAACCTTCGAGGCGGCAAGCTGGCTTACTCCCAAATGAGCGCTGACTCGCCGGAAGGTGGCGCGGCCCGGCAACAGTTCAGCTATCAAGACAAGCGGCTCCAAGTATCAGCCAACACTCGCGAAGTCGACCCAAGCTTTAACAGCGTCAACCAACTCATCGACCCCGAGAAGGATTTGTTGAATCAGCTCAAGGGCTTTAACCAACACGACTTGAAGGTTAAGTGGCAGATCCTTCCCAGCTTGAATCTGGACTATTTCGAATATTCCGCGGAGTCGGATTCAATCAATCGGGATGATGAAATTCGAAACATGGTCCTTAATTGGAATCCATCCAAAAACACCGAATTAAATTTTACGAAGCTCGTCAACCGCAGCGACGATCCGATGAGCGTGCTCTTCGCCAACGTCACCGAGAAGATGTCCCTCTACCAAAACCTCGGTAAGTACGGGAAGGTCCGGTTAATGAACGAGCGACAGGATTTTGACGGCAAGAATGGCACCCAGCCCGATTTTCGGCGCCAGTACCTGGCCTATGAAACCAACGTCGACAAAAACACGCGGCTGATGACCGAGCAGACTCGAACCGACTACGACAACGGCGATAAAGAGAACATCAGCGCTAATACGGTCAGCACTAATCTCAACAAGAGACTTGGCATTAGTGTCACGGAACGCCGCGTAGACCGAAACGGCGATGAACGGGACGAAAGCAATCGCAACTACGGTTTTTGGTACGACCTTGGAAATGGGATTCAAATTGCATACGGCTATGCTCGCCAGTTGAACGGCGACAATGGACTTACCCAGCAGAATTTAACGGTTGGCCAAACCGCATCCTTGGTCAATCCCGAGCAGGCCGGCTCCAGCGGACTCGCCCACTTAGGCAATTTGAATTTTGGTGGCGGTTACGGCGAACGATCTTGGGATGGCAGCACCGAGCGGACTCAAGCCTTTAGCAAGGTTTCAATCGGCACGAACAAACCGTTCCAACTCGGGTTCCTGCGTGACGTGACGATGAACTTCGGCGTCGATACGGCCGCCGACTTCAGCAAGTGGGTTCGAGAAAACAAGATGTTCGCATTCTCAGCGAAGATTGGTTCCAATTCGCTGGGTTACAAC
>DATFHI010000169.1:0-6958 GCA_035248525.1 Fimbriimonadaceae bacterium
GATCGAACCTCCAGAAACCTCGCTCGATCGATCGGCCCGAAATCGAATCCGTGCGACAAAACCTTAGCGGCGCGATGGCCGCTTTCAATCTCGTCCCGAGCCTCGCTGCGAATGGCCCTCCAAAGTTCAATGCCGGCATCAGGGTCAGCTTCTGAGACTCTGCTCAAACAGATCCACGAGACTTGTTCGGCCGGACGATGGAGCATTTCCTGCCTGTCGTTGATTCCTGACCTTGCTTGCTTTTCGGCATCCTCACGGGAGAGTGAATACGTCTCCTGATAAAACTGAATATAGCTCTCAAGACTCTCCGCAAATTTCTTTGCCAAGGGATTGATTTCTGCCAGTTGCTCGCGTTGGACTGCGTTGTTCTTTTTAGAAGCCATGGCACGCCTTAAGTGATTTGTTCAAGTCTGAAAAGAACGAACGGGACTGCCGGGTAAGTGCCCGCTCGTGTCGCATCCTTTTTTGCTCGGTTTGCCATGCTTGACAGCCTTTGCGAACTTCCTCGAGGTCTACCGGTCTGACGTAAGCCTTTTTCAGTCGACCGTCTTCCCTCCAAAAGCGGTACCAATAGGGTCCGCACAACTTCTGGCCACGTTTTACATACTGTTTGCACACCCAGCCTTCCCCAATGTTAGGTAACGACTTTCCAGATTTCATAGCAACTCGTGTGCACTTCTTCGTCTTCAACATCTTTTTCTCAGAGTGGATAGGGAAGCGCGGAATACCGGCTCCAAATGTTCTTAGGAACCCTAAGCTCCATTAACGTTTCACTGATCGACTGACCGCCCGCCCACCAGTGATATTTTTCGGGCGAATTGAATGGAATGACAAGGTTTTTGTGCTTGTCGATATAAGGTAGTCGATTTGCACTCTGCGCGAGTTCAGTTTTTAACTCATTAGAATACCGAATGATCTCGGGCCAAGCACGCAATTTGGCTCCTGGCTGCAATTCTCGGACCTGCAACTTCCCTTGGTGAAGACGCACGCGCACGCCCATGCTCTCGATTGTGCTCAGGATGCTGTTGCGCATTTCTCGATATCCTCCCATCCATCGTCAGTATCGTCATTGCCGTCATGTAGTCCCGTGGGGTCGCGTTGCGTTGAGGTGTCCATCGTCATGCAATCGTCACGGACTACTCCCCGACCGTCATTGCTTACACGATCACTCAATTTGCCGGTGACGTTCGTGACGATTGTGACGGTCGCGTCGTCCAATCTTGTAATCAAAATGGGACGGCGATTGGCTTCCCGTTTCTGCGGCTCTACGATAATGCCCAATTCCCTAAGCACGCCAGACACTTTTCGAATCTCGCCAATAAACCGATTCGACTTCGGCAACTCCCGCTTTTCGAAGTCCTCGGCAAGTCCATTCAGGTTCTTCAAGAGC
The DNA here is from genome assembly GCA_035248525.1 of Fimbriimonadaceae bacterium. Classification (GTDB taxonomy): domain Bacteria; phylum Armatimonadota; class Fimbriimonadia; order Fimbriimonadales; family Fimbriimonadaceae; genus 55-13. The sequence goes on from DATFHI010000169.1 coordinate 1,391, forward strand.
TGGCTGGCGGTCATTTGGAGGCTTTCGTTTGGTGCAAGATTGTCGTATGCCCACTGGATCAAACAGCGAGCAAGTACCGAGTCCTCAATTGCGAGGTCCCGCGCCCTAGATTTGACCAATGCGAAGGCCCTTTCGATAAGGTTCTCGTACTTTCCAAACTTCGGACCGGCGGCCAGCACCCAGCGGTAGAGATCTGCTAGCCGGGGAGAGGTTTTGGTTTGTACCTCGTCCAACCTTCGAATGGCAGTCGACAATGCATCGAAGACCCATCCTAAGATTTTCGGGAGGGACACGTCAAACTTTCCGGACAACTCTCGCTCGTCCTTCCTCTGAAGCTCGTCGATTCGCGTCAACTTCGGAAACAGCGACCTTTCGGCAAGATCGGGTGCACTGACGATATCCAGGATTCCGGTTAAGATGCATGGCGCCTTTGCTGAAAGGATGCATTCTTCTACATCGCTGTAGAGTCTTCGTTTGGCCAGCCCTCCGCCTGTCGAAATCTGGCACAGTAGGTCTGACTGGGCCGCAGTCAACTTCCCAACATTGTCGTAAGCCAAGATTCGGCTCTTGCTAGCCGTCAGGACGATATCTTCCAAGGTTCCGAATCTCTGGAGCAAGATCGCGCGTGGGTCGACTACCGAAGCAAGCATTCGGGCTACCGTGGACTTCGAACTGCCCTTTTCTCCGGTAATGACCAGCACCGGGAAAGTGCCGTGGTCCGGACTCATGTAACATCCGATGAGAAATGCGGCTATAAGCGTGAAGTCTTCGTCGCTTTCTGCATTGACTAGCTCCCGCAAGCTCTCAATGGTTCCACCCGATTGTGGCATCGGCAATGCCCTCATGCCTTCGACGCGGTAGAAGCGAATTGGAGGCTGCGCTATCGGTCTCCAACCTTCTGCGTCGATCTCCAGGATCGTCCACTCGCTGTCCCCTAGGTCGATGTAGATCGAAGATCCGTGGTGTCCGATGCGGATCGCGACCTGTTTCTCGGGTGAGTCATAAGTGGCTTTCGCTTCCAAAACGTCTATGGCGTCGTCACAGGCAGTCGCGGCAAGCGACCGGTGGTTCTTCTTCCAGTACTCTCCCTTAAGCCAAGACCTGAACGCTTTGCTTGCCAAACGATGGGTTTCTTTGTGACCGCCTACCTCAATGCTTCCGTAACACTCCCCGTTTGAGTCGTGGAACAGGTCCACTGCTTCGCATAAGGCGATGGCGCCTTCTCTCGCGGTTGGGGCTTTTTGGGCGCGTTCCTCCTCGAATGGAATGGCCGGCAAACTCCTGAAGTCTCCGCCGCTCGCCAGATAGTCGTCGAGCCCTACTTTTCCGCCACTTTCCAGAGTCGGCAACTGAAGTATCTCAACCGACGCCCCCCTTGTGCGGAGAAAAGCGGCAAGTCTCTTCGCGGCCTCCCAAACATGCGCATTTGAGCACATGTCGGAGTCGAAGACAATGGAAACTCTTCGTCCATTTAGCGCGATGTTCTCCCAATCCCCGAGTGCAGTTTTGCCTTGAACCCTGTTGGTGCCTCTCCAATTCCATACTCCTAACAGGGCTATACATTTAAGTCCATTCGAACACGCGGAGTCTGCCTTCTTGATGCCTTCTGTGATCACCAGCGGACTATGCGGATCGCCAAGGTGTGGCCGCACGCACGGCGGCACATGTACAACCATGTTTTTCCCCGCCGTGGTCTCGTATTTGACCGCCTTGCCATTTGTCTTAGTTCGCGGTGCATCGGGCCGGTACTGAAAGTAGGAAATCTTTCCCGTGCAGTCTCTTACCGGAATCAGGAGGCCAGGAACCCGGCACTGGTAATCGGGAAATCCCAAGTCTTTCAGATCTGCCTTGTCTGATACCGATCGATAGCCAGACTCTTCGATCACGCCGATGCTGATGCCTGACTCGGCCAGCATTCGCCGATGGTGCGGAAGGAGGCTCACTTAGACCCTCGCTTCCGTATTTCATCGAGTTTGGCTTGTGGGTCGTGCCGCCAACCGCAAGCAAGCGGCTGGCCGCCCTTGAGCAGCCATTCGTGCAACTGCTCCTCAACGATGCGAACCTGACGGCCTAGCCGTACATGGGGTAGGAAGCCCTGACGGCAAAGTTCGTACACTCTATCCGTCTTAACGCCTAGCTGGTCCGCAGTTTGTTCGACAGAGATGATTCTCATGCCAGTAAGAACGAACTAGAAGCAATTCAAAAATTGTGGATACAAAACATCGAGTGAATCCTCAATTAAAAGCTCTCCATTTGAACCTGACGGAGGCTCGTTGAGTTCTTCCAGATTCCGTTAGAATTGGCTTTAATGCCCCGGATCTTCGACAACATTGAGGCTGACTTACTACCGGCGCTCTGACAATCGACCAAGAGGGCGGATTTCTGCGTCGGTTACTTCAATCTTCGAGGTTGGAAGACGACCGCTGACTCTTTGTATGCTTGGAATGGAGCGGAAGTATCCTGCTGTCGTCTACTGGTTGGCATCCCGGTCGACCAGGAACGCGAATTGGGTCGACAGTTATCGTTAGAGCAGGAAAGCCTCTTCTCTGATCAAGCTACTGGCAAGCGACAGCAGTTAGAAATGGTGCGCAAGGTCGGCAGCAATCAGTTCCACTCCTGCGTCAGATGCCAGCCAGTCGCTAAAGCGAACCTCAGCGGACCAAGCTCCGAATATCCACTACCGCAGAGCGCCGTCCAATCGTAACAACGAATGCAACATTACCTAGAGGGCGCTTTGGCGGGTCTTCCTCGCTTTCCCTCTGGAATCGCAAGCTGAGCCAAAGCAGCTGTTTTGACAACTGCTCCCCGAACCGTAGCCACCGTCCGCTTGGGGCCAGCGATCGCTTCCCATGACTGTCCGCCAAAGTAGCGTTTTGCAAGCCATCGGAAGTGCTCGCGACACTTCCTCTTTACGGGCGCCCTACGGTAGTGAAGCTCTTCTAGTCGATCGTAAAGCCTCTGCCGATAATTTCGCACGTATTCATCGAATCGCGCTTTCAGGCGCAATTCGAAAACCTCCCATGTTTCGCATACGGGATGATATCCTTCTTCAAGGATGAACTCAAACTTCATTTCTGCATCCAAGTTTGGGACGCCGTAAACAGGACAGGTGCCCCACCAGTAACCAAGGGGAAAGCCAAGCTGAGATTCGTCTGGCCGTGACCGATCTCGGCGGAAAAAGTAAAAATCGCCGACTACGGCTTCTCGCATCCAGTCCTGGTCAAAGCGGTACTTTTCAAACCACTCGAACAGCGGTTCCTTCAAGATAAGATGGTGAGGATTAGTCGGTCCCGTTTGCGGCTCTACTCGCACGAGTTCACCAGACGCAATCCTCGATTGAACATCGGGTCTCGAAAGCCACTCCTTCATTCGCTCACTTGGCTCTGCCGATGGTCTTTGTGGAGGGTCTGGATCAGCCTCTGCCAGATCGTATAGATCTTGTTCAGGGGAGCCAAATCTTTCGATTGGCCGTTCCAGCGCATTGCACATCTCTTCGAACTTCGGAAACACTTTGTCCTCAAGTTCTGACATGCCCTTCTTGGCAATGTCTCGGAAGGCAAATAGCAATTCAGATCGTGCCATCTTCACGGCGACGCTCTCCTTCTTGTCAGCCTTGTAGTATTCGCCTGGTGCGAAGCGGAGGACGTCGCCCCCATAACCTGCCATTTGAGCCATTCTTGTGTGCCTCCTGTGTGCCAACTCATCGGCACACAAACTATTGTGACACAAGTAACGCGAACTGCGTCTACTAGACCAGTGCGACTCCCAGATTCTCCGGCAACTTCATCAAAACTCAGCACAGGACTTCCGTTAAGCTCAAAAGCGGATTCGTAAACAGCAGGTCACCGGTTCAAATCCGGTCATCGGCTCCAGTTTTCTGGCCCCCCAATACGGGCCATCTGAATCGAGGCTGGCTTGGCCGAAGACTTTTCGAGTGATACGTTTCAGGATGGACCTGTTTCCAAGCGAGGCCGAATTATGCACAGCAACTTCAGCCGAATAGGTTTTCCGGCACAATTGTTTCCAGCAGGCGACTTGAGACAGAAAGTCATTTTCTTCGATGAGTTCGGGTGACATGGATCCTCCTTTCCCTTTTGCCGGAAATCCTTTATGATGCTTTTGGCAGAGGGCGGCGCAATATGATTTACTTCGATTACTTCATTGGAGGAGAATGGGTAAAAGTTTCCGCCATTGACTTTAAATCAGGTGAGCGATGGAATGCCGATATTCCAGACGGGCTAAATGCGTCCCCATGGTGTCTCAGATGCGAGTCGGGACCCAGTCTGGACATCGTTCCCATCAAAAATGGAGTTGAGATTATAATAAATGGCTGCAAAGTAGGTTCTTTGCGGCGCAAGCATTCGCCCATCGGGTCAAACTGGATTTACAGTAGCACGGCCGGTGATCAACATTGGAACATTCGTGATCCACATGTCTTGAGAAGTTCCTGTAGGGGTTTTTTAACGACTCTTTCTGGTAATTTTCAAGCTAGTTTCGGAGGAGAGTACATTTGGGAATTGCGACTTAAGGAATTCACAGGAAGCCTGTCAGGTGAGATTACTCCAGCTGATAGTCCAGCAATCAAGGTAGCAATCTCGACAACAATCATATATGATCTTAGGCAGGGCCTCGATCCAGTCGCAGGCGGATAATTTGTCAACATGTGTTTGGTCAGTGGAATAGGATTTGGAAGATCTAATTGAAGATCGACGGCTTGCAAATGAACAGTTCGAGGAGCTTTTGAATGGGTACAATTCGGGGCGATGTGAGAACACGAGTTGAAGCCCTCGGAACCGCCTACAGTACTTGCTTATCGGTCACAATGTGGATCGTTAATGATATGTGGGTTGAGTAGTCCTGGTTAAAAATCACATCGAAGATCTGTCGGAAGCTCGTGCATCAATCATGAGGTTGACATCCTATCTTCTAGAAGACGGTTTAGTAAATGTATCCGTACAAAGTAATAAAACACTTCCTAATATCGACAGAAATTTTGACGAGATGTTTAGCAGGCACTTCAATGATCCGCAGCTAATGCAAACTCTTAAAGTTTTAGGTGATCAACTACTTTCGAACAGATACCTTGTGGAGATAATGCGCCTGCGGTCTTTAGTCGACTCGCTCCTTTTGGAAGCTCAAGCTGAATCCTTAGAGAATAACGATGGTTGAAATTCCCGCAGCTGGTCGCTGGATAGGACGGGGACTTACGGCTATGACGCGGATTTGGACTATCTCACCAGTGCGGATTACAATGATGGTCTGAGCAATGAAGCGCCAACTTGGAGCTACGATGCGGCGGGGAATAGGAACGACGTGACGGCGGTAGACAACCTGAACCGGGCGACTACCATCTCAGGTGTAAACCGCACCTACGACATCCTGGGCAACACCCTCACCATCGGCTCGACCAAGTCCATGACCTGGGATGCCCTCAACCGGATGCTCTCCTACACGTCCGGATCCACCACCACCGATTACCAGTACCGCGCCGACGGCATGCGGACCAAGAAGATCGGGGCGAGCAGCACGGACTGGTTCTATTACGACGGCCAGATGCCGATCGAGACG
>DATFHI010000170.1:0-2781 GCA_035248525.1 Fimbriimonadaceae bacterium
CGGTCTTTCTTCTGTGCGGCAGTCTCCTGCTGACCCTGGCCGTTGGTTTTCGCCCCGCCCTGCTGGGCGAATGCAGATGTCGTCAGTACCGCCGCAATCGCTACCGGCAGAAACCGTCCCAACGTCGTCCACGAAGTGCGTCGATCTAAATTCATCCTTTCAATCCAACATTATTTAACACTAATCGATGGCAATTATCTTGCCATAGCGGCCGGAATTGAACCATCATAGGCATTTTTCAATTCCGAAATCGTCCACTCGAATTCCTTTTCGTCCAGCATAATTGCCAGCCGTTGGGAATCATCGATGCGGCCAAAACTATTGACATTCAATCCACGCTCCCGGCAGACTTCCCGGATTTCCGATTCCCTACTTGCCGGTACGGATACGATTACTCGTCCAGGAAGTTCGCCGAACAGTCGAGCGTCGATTCTTTCTGAATAGACGAACGGTTCTCCGTCGAGTTGCACCTTGATACCGACTGAAGTGGTAATTGCCATCTCGGACAAGGCGACAGCAATGCCTCCGTCGCTCAAATCGTGTGCGCTGAGAATGGCCCCGTTCATCGCCAGTTGATTGAGGGCAAGAGCCAAGTTTCGCTCGCCCTCCAGGTTCGGACCAACCGGATATCCATCCTCATTTCTACAAACGCCCGCCAAATATGCACTGGCGCCCAGCCCTTCGTGGGTGATGGATTCTAGTGGGGTTGAGATGAGCATCAATTCCGCATGCTCTTGCGTCGATAAGCCGATTCTCTTTTCAGCATCGTCCATCACTCCAACAATGCCGATTAGCGGGGTTGGTGGCACCTCGCCCAGTTCGCTCTCGTTGTAAAAGCTCACATTCCCGCTGATCACTGGGGTTCCCAGCGCTTCCGCCGCATCCGCGATCCCGCGGACGGCATTGTTGAACTGCCAGTAAACATGCGGCGATTGCGGGCTCCCAAAATTCAGACCGTCGGTAACCGCCTGCGGAATAGCACCTGTGCAGGCTACGTTTCGCGCCGCTTCGGCAACGGCCAGTTGCCCGCCAATGTAAGGGTGGAGGTACGTCTGCCTGGAGTTTCCGTCGATTTTGACCGCGATCCCCTTATTGGTTCCTCTTGGGGCGAGAACCGCGGCATCTCCCTCGCCAGAAGTGATTGTAGTTTGGGTTTGGACATGCTGGTCGTACTGTTGGTACACCCAACGTTTGCCCGCAATTTCAGGTTCTGAAAGCAGATCTAGCAGCGACTGTTGCGGGTCGGCCTCCTGCACTAGCGACAAGTCGAACGTTGCCGCATTTCGGAAGTACGCAGGCTCCTCCATGGGCGATTGGTAGACCGGACAATGATCGGTTAGCAGCTTTGGATCCAAATCGGCCTCAACAACGCCCTGCCGGCGTACTACGACCCGACCTGAATCGTTGACAAATCCGATGACTTCCGCCTTCAGTCCCCACTTGCGGAAAACGGAAAGAACTTCGCCCTCTCTCCCTTTCTCGGCTACCGCCAACATCCTTTCTTGACTTTCGCTCAGCATCAGTTCGTAGCCCGTCATGTCCGACTCTCGCATGGGAACCAAGTCGAGGTCGATGTCCATCCCCACGCTGCCCTTGCTCGACATCTCGACGGTGCTGCAGGTCAATCCGGCGGCCCCCATGTCCTGAATCGCAATGATGGCCCCTGTCTGCAATGCTTCGAGAGTCGCTTCGATTAGCTGCTTCTCCGCAAAGGGATCTCCAATTTGAACGTTGGGGCGTTTGGATTCTGATTCTTCGTCCAGTTCCATGCTGGCGAAGGTTGCACCGTGAATTCCGTCCTTACCGGTCGCTGAGCCCAAATAAATCACCGGATTGCCTACTCCGGCTGCCGCGGCCGTGGTGATTTCATCGAGTTTCAAGATTCCCACGCACATCGCGTTAACGAGCGGATTACCACTGTATCGCGGATGGAATCCAACCTCGCCACCAACCGTTGGCACGCCTACACAGTTGCCGTATCCGGCAATTCCCGCGACGACATGTTCAAACAGGTATCGATTGCGCTCCACGACTGCATCTGGCGCCTCTCCGTCGCGGATCGGACCGAAGCGCAAGGAATTAAGCGCGGCGATCGGTCGTGCGCCCATCGTCAGGATGTCTCGGATGATGCCGCCGACTCCAGTTGCCGCTCCCTGGTACGGTTCCACGGCGGACGGGTGATTGTGGGATTCCACCTTCATCGTGATTCCAATCCCATCGCCGATATCGATCACTCCGGCATTCTCGAAACCCTCACCTTCCAAGGCCTCTTTGTAACGCTTGAAGTAGGCCAAAACCGGGCGGGAGAACTTGTAGCCGCAGTGCTCGCTCCACATCACCGCGAACATTCCCAGTTCCGTATAAGTCGGTTCTCTCTGAAGGAGTTCGAGGATGAGCTGGTATTCCCCGTCGGTCAAACCCATGGAGGTGTACACTTCGGCGGTGATCGCGGGCATTCTCCGAAGTATATCCGCCGCCGGCCTGGTTCTCCTGGTCCTGCTGCCCAGCGGGTGCGCACCCCGCTTCAACTACGATGGCACTTGGAAGGGAAATCGAAATCTCCCAATCAAAAATGGCGAAAACCCGGGAGTTGTGCGCACTCTCGGCCAGGTCACTCTAACCATTGAAGGATCGCGGTTTAAACTCGCGGAAATGGGCATCCCGATGGAGGGCACGTTCACGGTCAAGGATGGAAAGGGATTCCTGAAAATCGAAACCCGTGCGGGTACCCCGATCGACAAAGAGCCGGCGGAAATTCAAAAGCAGATGAAGGAGATAGAA
>DATFHI010000171.1:0-4373 GCA_035248525.1 Fimbriimonadaceae bacterium
CGTACACGCCTAAGATAAAAAAGTAGCTTGTCGTGATCACAATTGAGGCCAACAGCAGGTTAATCGAGATGGTTAGCAATGGTAAACCGACTCGCCGCGCCCAACGATTCTGGCGCTTGATCGACTGACTCACTTCGCTTCGACGAGCCTCGCGAACTAAGCGCAATGAAGATCGCTGCAGGCCCTTCATCCAGGGCCGCCGCATGATCCAAAGCATTGCCGCCCAGAGTCTCCGGGCCAGAAAACGGGCTATCGCACTCAATGTCCAAGTCTACGTACGCCGGCCGACTGCTAAACTTGGCCGGTGGGAAGCCTGGACGCCGGTTTGTTCGATTGGATTAACCATTGGCCCCAAAGCTTGCACGACTTTCTCAAATTCTTTAGCGTTGCCCTGAGCCTTCCGATTGTAAAGGTTGGCTTTGGAATTCTGCTGATAGCGATGCTTTTGCGCAATCCAACTACGCGCAAGGCTGCTCTTCTTGCCATGGTCGCAGTTGGAATTGCCAACACTCTGACGAACGTAGCGAAGGAAGCCTTTCCAATGAATCGGCCCTTCCAGGATCGTGCATATGTGAAAGTTGCGGACAATCAGAGAGAAGTACCTGCCGATCGAATTCTTCTTAGGGTGGGTTATTCGGACAGCAAGGGCACGGCAAGCGCCCATAGCGCAAACATGGCGGCGTTGGCCCTCGTCATGGTGTATTTCCTCCGAAAGTGGGGCACTCCATGGATCGCGGTTGCCCTGCTAACAGGAATCAGCCGCATCTATACCGGCGCGCATTATCCCTCGCAAGTCATGCTCGGCTGGCTGTGCGGCCTGTTTGCGGCCTTCGTGGTGATAAAGACCTGGGAGGCTTGGACACGAATGAGAAATCCTGTTCAATCAGAGTCGGATGAACCGCCCGAACTCGCTTAAGCCCCACCAATCGGCCTTGTTCTGGGCGTGCGCACTCTCCATCGCACTCTGGTTCGTGCCATTTCTGCGCTGGGCTACTGTCCCCATCCAATACTTCAATACTCACATCCATGAGATGTTTCATGCGATCGTGGCGGTGTCGACTGGCGGAGCGGTATCGCACATCGAAGTCCACGCGAACGGGAATGGAGAGACTTATACGGCGGGAGGCTGGGGTCTATTTATTTCCTCAGCGGGATACCTCGGGGCGTCTTTGGTCGGTGCGCTGCTGATCGCATTTGCCCATAGCGCCAAGGCGGCAAAGGTCGCGGCTTATGCTTTGGCGGTTGTGTTGGCGTATTCGATGATCGTTTGGGTCCGGATGGATCTGTTCGGCATCGTGGCCGGAATTGTCTGGATCGTTGCTTTGGGAGCAATCGGGGCTAAGCTGCCAGACGATAAACGAGTTTTCGCCCTCCAATTCGTCGGCGTGCAGCAATGCCTGAATTCTCTGCAATCCCTGCTGTTCCTTGTCCATATCAGCGGTTTCCAAGCCGCGCAAAGCGATGCGAAGAACGTGGAATCCATGATCGGTTTTCCAGCGATTCTTACGGCCCTAATTTGGTCGGCGCTAAGCCTGGCGATGATGGGATTGGCGCTTAAGGTTGGCTGGAATTCGAAGCCACTGAATCCGACCGAACCGGAATGGGTTCGCTAAGATCGACATTTCCCAGACTCGAGACCACCTTTCCTTCCGAAAAGAATTGGACTTTCTGGATCTCCTTGAATTGAGCAAGGGTGGTCGTCATTCCCTTCAATAAGGCCTCTTCATCCAAGCTGCCGAAGGTTTGGTTAAACGAGGGAGTCACATCGATTAGCGCCACGCCATCCTTGACTTGGATTCCGATTGCCTTGGCATCTGCTGGCATGATCTTGGATTGCCGGAGATAGTGGTTCAACGCGAAGAGTCGGGCGTCCTCACCGGCCGGAACGTCAGACTGATGCTTGTCGAGCTTCAACTCCGTTCCATTTCTCGAAGGGGTCACCAAATCGACCGTACTGTGCTCATTCTTGCTCGACGGTTGCTGCAGATTGGGAACTCGCTGCATCTCCGGCGGGACTTTGCTGGCGCCGCCGTATTTCACGTATGCCGCCAGCGCGCCCAATCCCAGGACGGCGACCACCATCAGGCCGACGATGGGCCCGTTATTCGATTTCTTTTGCTTCTTCTTAGTTGCCATCGCCCAGATAAACCTTGAGTCCTTTCACGACCGCGCCTGCCACCGCCTCTTGGAAGTCGGTGGTCATCATTCTCTTACGGTCGAAATTGTGATTGATAAAGCCAAATTCGATCAGGACCGCGGGCATCTTGGAGTTGCGCAAAACCGAGAATCCACTCTCATAAATGCGGCCGTCGCTCCAAGATCCAAACGATTTCAGTCCGGATACTTTCGCGATCTCGTTCTGAATGCAGTCTGCCAAGAGCTGACCGATGGGGTCTTTCTTGTGATAGAAGGTAATTCCGCCGGATGTGCTGTTGCTCAATGTGTTCGAATTGATGTGGCAGGAGATGAAGAAATCCGCGCCATTGCGGTTTGCGATCTCTGCCCGCTCTTTGAGTTCGATGAACACATCGGTCTTGCGGGTCATGATGACCGTTGCGCCTTCTTTGGCAAGCTTCTCGCTCAATTGTTTGGCGATCTTCAGCGTCAAATTCTTCTCGTAGGCGTCCTTGGCCGGACTTCGGGCGCCATTGTCATGGCCGCCATGGCCCGCATCCACCACCACAATCTTTCCTGCCAACTTGCCATTGCCAACACTTGGCTTGATGAGGATAATTCCCAGTCCGCCGGGTTGGGGTGAAAGCTCGACTCCCATGGGCCGCGCCAATCGGAGCGCCAGGATGGTGTTCGCGCCTTCATCCCGGACGGACACATCCGTTACGCTGGCGGAATTGAATGAGCCCGAATCCGGAGCAGTTAGGGAAGTGTTGTAAAGAACGATCTCCAGCAGGTCTGCTTCGGGTCGACGAAACTGTGGCGGCTTGCTGAGTAACCCGGAAAGCTTCATGCTCAATGCAACCCGATTAGAACTCTCGATATCGACTTTCAGCGGTCCGGCAATTACCTTCGGTCCCAGGTTTAAATTGGGCTTCGGAATTGGAGGCTTAACCGGCTCGGCAACGGTTTTGACCAGAATCTCATCGGGCGTGCCCTGGTCCTCGTCCGGGTCCAACTCCCATTTGAAGTTCGTGCCAACGGGCGGCAAGATCGGTAGGGAAGGGCGGTAGCCCGGCTCATAGGCGATCCGGACGGTATTCAGTTCCAGTTGCGACACCCGGACGTTGCTGCCGGAGACTTGCTGCACGGTATCTCTGGTGAGCCTCGCTCCCGGCAAGTCCACCACGAATCTATTCGGACCAGTAAGCCGGAAGACTCTCGGTCGAACGGGAATCCCAGTAGAAATCTCCACCCGGTTGCCTTCGATCGAAATCTTGGAGACCGGTGCGCAGACGAGGAGGTTGTCGTTATCCGGCTCCCAAAGCGTCTCCGCTCCCATTTGGTCCAATGCTGCCCGAAGGGGGATCATCCGACCAAGATCGAACTCCCGCAGGGCAACGCGGGCTCCCTTTTGATCGGTTTCGATTACGACGGAACTGTTGCGGACTTGATACTTCCATCCCACCTTGTCCATAAAGGAAAGGGGAACGTAGCACTCATCGGCAACGCGAATTCCGCGGTCGGGAATGGCGCCGAAGTAGGTAAATACGACTTCTGCAGAGCGCGATTGAACCGCACTCGCCGAACTCGCCATCACCATCCATGGTAAGAGGGCTATCAGCAATCGCTTCATGCGTGTGCCCCCCAGTCTACACCCAATTGCACAATAAGCCAACGGGTCGAGGGGCCGGAAAGGTTCCTGTTGCGAATCTGTTGCTTGGGTTTTGGCGGGTACAATGTAGCTTCCTCGCGGGCGGTTAGCTCAGTTGGTAGAGCGTCTCGTTTACACCGAGAATGTCGCGGGTTCAAGTCCTGCACCGCCCACCATTCCCTCGATTTCACAGAGTGGTTTTTCCGGAATCATCAGTTCTTCCGGTGCAACTGCAATTGGACAGTCAACTCCATCCACATTTACGCTGTAAATCGGGAGATGTAATTGCTGGGTTATGCGCGCATAAGCGATCCAAAGTTGCATTACAACCTTCTGCTCGCCTTCCGCTCTCAGAAGCTAGTTCTGAAGACGGGTCGAATCACATCGACTGAATCTGGTCGTTCCGTCCATGTGAATTTGGACATTCAAACCGACTCGAATTAAATCAAATCGTTTAAACTGTTCCCCATGGACCTGACGCGGCGAGAGTTTTTGGCGGGTTCGGCGGGAGTCGCATTCACTGCTGCCGTCGGATTCAAAGGTAAGGAGGGGGATCCCTTGATCCTGGGAAGCGGAGAACACCGTTACGAATGCATTCACGATTGGA
>DATFHI010000172.1:0-6878 GCA_035248525.1 Fimbriimonadaceae bacterium
TACATTCTGTTTGCGAGTTGGTGAATAGATGCCCTTCTTTGGGCTGATCTCCATCGTTAAGTAGTTGAATGGCTTGACTTGAACCACGCCCTGAACTGCGCGTGAATCGCCGGAATCCAGGGAACGAACTCGAACAACAAATGGATAGTTTCCCGCTTGACTCTCGCTTGTGCGGGGGACTTTGATGAAGACTTTCTCTGACCGAACCTCGTCGCTGTCCGCGACAAAGACCGCTTCGGGAATGGCCACCCATTCTGGGTCGATTCCCTCAATTTGGAGCTCGTACCGATCGGCCTCAGTGTGCTTGTTCTGAACCTCTATGGATACCGGAATAGATGCGCCAGCCTCGACCGGAATGAGATCGGACACAAGGCGTACGCTAAAGCTCATCGAGGAGATTTTAGCAGGAAAGCCTAGTTGCCCCAGACCCGATAGGCCAGAGAGAACAGCGAGCCTTTGATCGTCTTCGTCGTCATCTCTGTAAGGCCCTGGACGCTAGTATTTTGAGCTTGAGCGTCAGATGGAGCGATCTCGAGGATGGGTTTGTGCTTGTATATCACCGCGCCGTCGCCGCTCGTAACTTCGATCATATGGGGAACCTGATCGAAAAATTGGTCGAGCTTTTGGGCCGCCGCGTCCGCTCGGTCCAGGGCATCGGCTCCCGCGAAAGTGTAAATCCTTCGACCGTTAAACCAGGCCTCGACCGTTCCGTCGTCTCCAGGCTTCACCACCGTTCGGAATGACGTTGTAACTGCGCTTCTTCGAATTGGCAGATTCAGCTTCTGCATATAACCGAGCAAGGCTTGAACGCGTTCCTTGCTAGGCGGGTGGGTTCGGAAGATTCCCCAGTCGATACTCCCCTTTGCCCTTTCATCTCGGGCCAAGCGCTCCATGAAGGTTACGCATCCCGTCGGATCGTAGCGACTCTTCATTACGAATTGAAGACCGCCGTAGTCAGAAGCACGTTCTGCATCTTGGCTCCAGCCGCTCGTGATAGATTGAGCGCCAAGTTGAGCACCGGTCGCCAGGTTTGCGGCATCCGTGCTTTTGGCCAAGGCAGCCGCCAAGACCGCCAAAAGAGTTGCGATTTGAAGCTTCTCCGACTTGCGATTCAGGGCCCAAACGTGGCGAAATGCGGCGTGGGAAATCTCGTGTCCAAGCACTCCGGCGAGCTCATCGTCCGACTCGGCATATTTAACCAAGCCTTCGTAGACGTAGATAATGCCGCCAGGCAGGGAGAATGCGTTAACATCCTCACCCTTGACCACTCTAAATTCATAGTTGAACTTTGCGGGGCGGTTGTCTCCCCAAGTCACATTGGCTCGAGTGGAATTCGCAATCGCCGCCATTTCCTCGCCGATCGCCTTTACGCGTTTTATCGCGCCTTCATCCTCGCTAAGCTTGAGCTCCTTCTCGACCTCTTTGGCGTACTGTTTCCCAAGCTCGATGTCGCGATCCAAGTCCTTCTGGCGCTTAGCGTCGATAACGATGTCGTCGGATTGCTGCCAAGCCGACTCAACCAAAGCCTCCACTCGTCCGGCAGTTGCCGCCGAATTGGGCGGCGCCTGGAAGGAACTCGATAAGGTCAGAGCGAGGAAGCAAGCATTTAGCATTCGGTTAGTTAGGACGATTTTCTTTTGGAATCGTTTTAAGGAGTTCAGATATCGGTGCGTTAATCCTACTCTTCAAACAACACCATTGCCTTCAAAATCGCTCCGCGTTTCATCTGTTCATACGCCCGTGGAATTTGGTTAATTCCTATAAAGTCGCTTACCACTTGCTTGGCGTCCACCGCACCTTGCGCCAAGATTCGATGCGCCTCTGTGGTTTCAGACGGGCCGCAAGAATAAGAATGTACAATTTTTAGGTCCTTAAAGTATGCGTCCTGAGGAATTTCGTAAGGTCGATCAGGAGGTGCGGGAGCGAACAGGACGATAGTGGCATCCGGCGCAGCCATCTCCACGGCAACCGCAAGCGCTTCGGTGCTTCCTGGACATACGAAAATGCGGGTAGCCGGAGAATCAGAACTTCGCTTCGCGTCGATGCCCAGCGAGCGTGCGTACTCCACTCGTTCAGGGCTCAAATCGATGGCGGCGCAGCCCAGCAGGAGTAAGGCGTGCATGATTCCCAGGGACCCGAGTCCGATTACCAGGCAACCATTACCGTCAGAAGGTAAAGCCAACTCCTCACCGAACCCTCGTCGGATGGATTTAATGACGCAAGCCAGCGGTTCGATGAGCGCCGCGTCCTGAGGCCGCATTTCGCCGACTTTGAAGGTGTCCGTCAAATTTTCTCGATCAACCGCGAAGAATTCCGCCATTCCGCCCGGTTGAAGACGCGTTCGCTTCCACTGTGGACATTGCACATATCGTTGGGACCGGCACATGTCGCACTGCATGCAAGGGGCATGGTGGTGCGCGAAAATTCTGTCTCCAACCTGATAGCCAGTGCTCTCCGACTCCACCACCAAGCCCGCAACTTCGTGGCCCAGCACATGGGGGATCTTCCGATCCATATACCAATCCATCAACTCGCCCGAGCAAAGACCACATGCCTGGGTTTTAATCAGCAAACCGCCGGGAGGACATTTCGGTATAGATTCGTCGACGATCGAGACCTTGCCGTTGCCGACGTATCGCGCCACCTTCATGGCTTGAAAACAAACTTCAGTCCGCGACCGGCCTTCAGATCCTGAAATGTCTCTTCACCTTGCGAGAGATTCCTTTCTCCGGAAATCAAGGGCGACAAATCCATCCGGTGGTCGATCAGCCACACCCGCGCAGTTCGTACGGCATTTGTTCCGAAATGAAATGGACTCACCAAACTAATCTGGTCGTAATGAAGCCTCTTGGTATCGAATGATGCTTGGGTCCCGCTCGGGCAACCTCCAAAAAGCATCACCGTACCGCCACGACGCGAATAGGCCACGCTCTTTTCCCAAACGTCCACGTTGCCCGTGCATTCGATGACTAAATCGAATTGGCTCGTGACGTCCTCCAGAAGACATGGCATGGCTCCGAGCTGCTCTCCTACCTCCAAGCGCGCTCGATTTCGTCCGGCAACGGTTACCGACTCAATCCCTAAAAGCCGAAGCGCCGCTACGAACATCAGGCCAATCGAACCGGGCCCGATGATAAGTACCCGGTCGTCCGCCCGTAAGTTCAACAACTCGATTCCCTGGGCGACACAGGACAAGGGCTCCAGCAGAGACGCCATTTCGAAGGACAATTCCTTGGGCTTTAAGAATAGGTTCACCTTGGCAATATGCGCCGGTATAAGCAAATACTGTGCGTAGCTTCCCAACACCTTGGTCGCCATGATGGACTCGCAAAGGTTTTCCTGATCCCGCCGGCACCAAAAGCAGCTCTTACAAGGCGCAGAGTGAACGCCCATCACCGAATCTCCAACGCGAAACGGCGCACCGTCTCCAACTTCCGCGACGACACCGGAGTATTCATGGCCAAAAACGCCGGGCATTGGAATTTGGGGGTGCCCCCGAAGGAATGCCTTAAGGTCGGTTCCGCATGTCGTTGCCGCCTTGACCTCGATTAGGACTTCGCCAGCTGTGGGCCGCGGTACTTCCAACTCTTGGAGCGAAAGGGCGCCGGGCCGTTCAAGCATCAGAGCCTGCATCGTCGCTCCCGCTAATTTTTGACTAGCTATGGATTCCTTATTTGAATTCAAAACCGAGTTTCGTCCCCACCAAGCGGACTGGTATTCTACGCCCAGCCCGAACTGGATTGAAGCAGATGCCCACGGTTGAAACAACCTGTTTAATAAATGCTCCGTTGCATAGAGTCTACGAGATCGCGAAGGATAGTCGCTCGTTTCCCGAATATATGAAGGATGTTAAGTCGGTAACGCCTATCGAAGAAAGCGAAAATCGCTTCGTCTCCGACTGGGTGGGCATTATTCCGACCTTTGGACTGAAGGTGCGCTGGACGCAGGAAGACCTCTGGGACGACGCCACGCACACGTGCCGCTTCCGACAGCTTAAAGGGGATTACGACAAGATGGAGGGGATCTGGACATTCTCCGAAGAGGGCGGCGGTACCCGGTTCAACCAAACTCTCGATTACGAATATAACGTGCCGACCCTGGGGCCGTTGATCAAGAAGGTGATCCACAATATCGTGATCAAGAACCTTGAGAATATCAATGAGGCTTTTATGCTGCGCGCTGAAAGCTAATCGAATAAATTACGAACCACTTTCAAATTCATGGACCAGGCGCGACTGTCCCCCGGTAGAAAGCTCGCCGCGATCATGTTCACCGACATGGTTGGATACAGTACGCTCGTCCAGAAGGACGAGTCGGCGGCACTCAATTTGCTACCCATTCAAGCGCGCTTATTTGAACCGGTTCTCTTTCGCAACTCTGGAAGGCTCATTCGCACTATGGGCGACGGGGCGTTTATCGAATTCGGGAGCGCTGTCGCTGCCTGCAAAGCCGCCCTTGAAATCCAGCATGCAATCGCTGGACATAACGAGGGCAGTCCAGAATCCGAGCGATTCCAAATTCGAATCGGCATCCATTTGGGTGATGTAGAGGTAGTCGGCGACGACCTACTCGGGCATGGTGTGAATGTCGCGGCACGGCTTGAACCTGAAGCCGAACCTGGCGGCGTCTGCATTTCGGAGGACGTCGCACGTCAAGTACGGGGCAAAATTCCCTCCGAAGTGGTTTCGATGGGGAGACGCACGTTAAAGGGCATTTCCGATCCCATGCCCGTGTATTCGCTCGCCCCAACAGAAACTAGGATTGATACAAATATAGAAAAAATCGAACCCAGAATCGCTGTGCTTCCCCTGGTGACCCAGGGAGGCGATCTGGAAAACGAATTCTTCGGCGACGGCATAACCGAAGAAATCCTTTGGGCTTTGGCCAAGGTTCACTCCCTGCGAGTTGTTTCGCGTACGAGTTGCTTCGCCCTCAAGGGCGCCTCCATGCGTGTGAAAGAAATAGGAACAACCTTGGGGGTCGATTACATCCTCGAGGGCAGTGTACGACGAGCCGGAAACCGCGTTCGGATCGCCGTCCAACTCGTGAAGATCACCGACGACCGACCTATTTGGAGCGATCGATACGATCGGGAGCTTGAGGACATCTTTGCTATACAGGAAGAGATCACCCAGAGCATTGTCGATGTGCTCCAAATCGCGCTCTCCGAGGCGGAAAGGGGCGCGATAGGCAGTGTTCCCACAAACAACTTGAGAGCTTACGACCAGTACCTGAAGGGCTGCCTGCTCTCGAACAGCGATATGAAAGCCGCGGTCGAGCATTGCCAAGAGGCAACGCGTCTTGATCCGTCATACGCGAAAGCCCACGCGGCTTTGTCTTATGCGGCATGGCGGGCTTCTTACTTCCTCGAAGGCGACGGCAACAATTATGCGGCTATCGCGCGGCAAGCTGCGGAACGGGCAATTGAGCTTGATAGCGGACTTATGGAAAGCCAATTAGCCCTCGCCAATATGTGCATTTTGGATGGGCGTTTCGCAGAAGCTGAGGACCATCTCAGGCATGCCCGGACATTGGACCCGCGAAGCTTCGAGGCATTGTTTGTCTCCGCACAATTCAGCATTCAAATGGGAAACATCGAACAAGGATGCGAATTCTTCCTCCAAGCTGGCCAACTGCGGCCGGACGACTATCAAACCCTGGTGCTGGCTGGAACACGACTGCAGTCACTGGGCGACAATCGGGGCAAGGCAATCATGGAAGAGTCCCTGGTGCGCATCCGACAAAAATTGCTTTACGACACGAAAGATGCCCGCGCGTATTGCCTCGGCGCGGGCGTTTTAATGATTCTTGGCCAAATCGATCGGGCCAAGGAATTTGCCGAAAGAGCATATGAGATTGATCGTTTCTCGACGACCCTATACAATCTCGCGTGTTTCTACAGCCTGCTGGGCGATAAGGAAAAAGCAATCCAAATGTTGCAGGAAGGGTTCGAAACCGGACTGAGGAACTTGCACTGGATTCTTCAAGATCCCGAGATCGATCCTCTCCGGGATGATCCCCGAGTACAAGAGATCATTAACCGGATGGAATCCAAAAAATCCGTGGCACCCAACTGAGGCTCATTCAAGTGGCCAACTTAGAGGATCGAATTAATATTGCCATCGAGTGTTTCGCCCCTGGAGCAGACCTAGAATCTGTGGACAAGCTGGAAGGTGGAATATCGGCGACGATGGCAAAGATTGTCGTTCGGTTCTCCGGGGGATTGAAGCAGAAATATGTCATCCGCACTCCCGGTAAATGGACGACCGAAGAGCCTCCTGGTTTTATCGAGCGCGAGTATAAAATTCTCCAACAGGTCCACATAACGGCTATCCCGTCCCCAAAACCTGTATATCTCGAACCACCAGGGGCGGTGGACCGCTTTTACGTACTCGAATACATCGACGGCGCCCCAGAGTTGGAACCTTCTGATCCAGTGGCATACGGTCAGGCCTTTGCCGAGGTCCAAGCGCAAATCCACAGTTTGGACCTGCAAAATAATGGACTCATTGGCACACGGCACTTACCCACCAAGGTACGAGCCCCTGATGGCCCATCAGACTCGCGCATTCGTGAAGGCGAAATCCGATCTGTCTTGGACAAGTTCGGCCCGATCAAAGATCTCAACCCAACCGTGTTTCGACATGGAGACCTGTGGCCGGGCAATTTGCTTTGGCTCGACGGCAGGTTGTCGGGAATCGTAGATTGGGAGAACGCCAGTATCGGCGAACCGCTATTTGACCTCGCGATCACCCGACTCGATCTACTATGGGTAGCGGGATGGGTTGCCACAACCGCCTTCACCGAGCATTATCTGGCTCTGAACCCCATCGACTCATCTCAATTGCCCACGTTCGATCTTGTTGCCGCATTGCGAC